>JAYUEZ010000076.1:0-7095 GCA_043738965.1 Gammaproteobacteria bacterium | reverse complement strand
TCAGGTTCGCCAATTCGCGCACATTGCCTGGCCAAGAATAACTCGCCAAGGATTCGATGCACGCCGGCGTTAAACGAATAGTCCCGCGACCCTCATGACCGAGGCGCTCGACCAAATCGTTGACCAGCAGCGGCAAATCTTCGGCCCGATCGCGTAACGGCGGCGTTTCGATCGGAAACACATTGAGACGGTAATAGAGATCTTCGCGGAAGCGCCCGTCTTCGATCGCGTGCTCAAGATGCACATGGGTCGCGGCAATGATGCGTACGTTAACCGCCACGCTTTTATTACTGCCGACCCGCTCGAAGGTCCGTTCCTGTAATACTCGCAATAATTTGACCTGCATCGACAAACTCATATCGCCAATTTCGTCGAGAAATAAGGTTCCTCCGTCGGCCATTTCGAAGCGCCCTTGGCGACTTGCGATGGCGCCAGTGAATGCGCCTTTTTCGTGGCCGAATAATTCACTTTCGAGCAGATCGGCCGGGATGGCGCCGCAGTTGATGGGCACAAAGGGCTTACTGCGGCGCACCGAGTGATGATGGATATGGCGGGCGACGACTTCTTTGCCGGTGCCGGATTCCCCAGTCACCAACACGTTGGCATCGCTTTTCGCCACCATTTCGATCATCGTGCGCACGCGTTGGATGCCCTTGCTACTGCCGACTAAATTCCGGAATAGCTCGGGATTGCGTGGTGATCCCACTTGATAGCGAGTTTCGCGATAGGCTTCAACTTTCTGTAGAATTTTTTCGAAGTGAACGTGGCGCATCGGCAACCGCAGATGTGCGAGCACGCCGCTTTCGATCTCCGACCCGAGTCCGGGATCGCCGTCGCCGCGATCAATCACGATGAGCGGTGTATAGCCATCGACATTCTTTAGTTCACGGAACGCCGCCCGGCGCGCTTCGATGCCGCCACAGTCGCCGAGCAAAATGAGATAAGGGGGATGCAGCGGATCAAAGGCGTCCTTCCACGCCGCATCGGCGCCGAACACACTGCTCGTCAGATCCAAATAGGCCAGTGTGTCAGTGATATGACGCGCCGTTTCGACGTCGTTTTCGATTACTAGGATCGGAACTTCAGCCATCCTATCCCTACTCCCTCGCCAAGAATTTGGCGCTAAATCTGGGAGCAGTCTAATAACTTCTGGTCATTTCACAAGGCAGTGATGGCTTTTTGTCCCCGTTGTGACCCGAGAACTGAGATCTCGTGACGGATTCTGTGGGCCGCCATGAGTGTTTCAATGCCTTTTCGCGCCACGATTCTGGCGAACATCCGCCTACAGCGGTGCGACTCGCCTGAAGCCCCTTCGAATCGCGTCTCTCTAGTCGGTTCCAGCGTGTGCTAGATAGTGCGCGGCGCCTCGATGCTGACGCCGAATTGATTGCAGCATCTCGACATCGGTATCGCGTGCTTGTTGAGCCCTTGCCGCGAGCTCGCGGGTGGCCGCCAGCGCATTCTCTAATATTTCTAGTGCGAGCGTTTTATTTTTTGGAAAACAATCGCTTGGAAGATTGATTAGAAGTATATTCCGAGCGGTGTTTAATGTGTTTACCAGCGACCAATCCCCCTCCTCGCTGGCACCCAGCATGCGTGAGGTGAGGGCCGCAATTTCTTCGAGCGGGACGCACGCGACGTCCGGCAATAGTTGATTATTCATCGGTCGCATCTGTGCGAGATCAATTACTCAACCGCCGGCGCGATGCCGTTCCACCCCGCACGAATTTCGTTCAAGAGCCCGCTCACTTCGTCGAGCGCGCTTAGGCTGTTATCCAGATTCGCGATTAACAGGCGACGCAGAATGTAGTCATACAAGGCATTCAAATTGACCGCGAGTTCACCGCCCTGTTGTAGATCGATCGAACCCTTCAGCCCCTCGACGATCGACAGCGCCCAGCCGATTTGTTCGCCCTTGGCCGCGATTTCGTTGCGTTGCATGAGGCCGCGCGCAGCGTGGATTTTGGCGAGTGCGCCGTCGAGTAGCATTTGGATGAGCTTATGAGGACTGGCCGTTTCGACGCCGGAGACGACGCCAACCTTGCGGTATTGAGCAACATTATTCTGTGGGCTACGCGGCATCGAATTCATTAAGTCACCTTGAGCTTAGCTTAAAGAAGAACCCCGCGGGCGGGGCGCGATAGGCACTGCCCGAGTTATCGACCAACACCGACAGAACTGTTGGGAAAATTTGGTCGCGACGATCGTGAAGACGATACCGCCGCCCGACGATCGCATGGATAACTTTGGCTTGAAGCTTGCAGTCATCGCCACGGATACGCCTTAAACGTCAATAACCCGTGGGGAATTCATGGATTACCGCGCAAAATCAGTGTTAGTGACCGGAGGAACGGGATCGTTTGGCAACTTTGTGGTCCGGCGGCTGTTGAATGCTGGCGTCAAAGAGGTTCGCGTACTGTCTCGCGATGAGAAAAAGCAGTACGACATGCGCGTGTTCTATCAAGGGCGAACCGACCTTAGCTTCGTCATCGGCGATGTGCGCAATCCGCCGGTGCTCGACGAAGCCATGGAAGGAATAGATGTGGTGTTTCACGCGGCGGCGTTGAAGCAAGTGCCGACCTGCGAGCATCATCCGCACGAAGCGATTAAAACCAATGTGCTGGGCGCCGAAAATTTGGTCGACGCCGCGTTGCGACACCGGGTAGAACGCTTTGTCATGATCAGCACCGACAAAGCCGTGAAGCCGGTTAATGTCATGGGCATGACCAAAGCGCTTCAAGAGCGCCTTGTGTTAAAGGGCAATCTATCGCGCCTGAACAAAGGCACTCGCCTGTGTTGCGTGCGCTATGGCAATGTGCTCCGCTCACGCGGCTCGGTGGTGCCGTTCTTTCGACGCCAACTTGCGTTGGGCCAAACCATGACCATTACCGACGAGCGGATGACGCGCTTTCTACTCACGTTAAACGAGGCAATCGATTTGGTGTTATATGCCGCCGAACATACCGCGGGCGGTGAGATATTCGTGCGTAAAGCACTGGCGGCGAAAGTTACCGACATCGCCTGTGTCATGGCCGAAGAAGCCGGCAAGCCGTGTGACTACAAAGTCATCGGCATTCTGCCCGGCGAAAAGCTGCATGAAATTCTGGTGTCCGAGGAAGAATTGGTGAGAGTGCGCGATGGCGGGGAGTATTACACGATTAATCCGTGGTGGAGTCGCGAACGACATGCCGAGATTGCGCAAGAGTTCGCGTCCTGCGATCACCTCACGGGGGTCGCGGAAGTGAAGCGCTTGATCGCGCTCGCCGATCGCGAGTTCGAAACGCTCGAGATGAGCGACGGTGAGTTCGCGAAGTTCTGATCCGGTGCGCGAAATTCCGCTGTTCAAGGTCGCCATGGCGCCGCGCGAAGTATTGCTGCCGCGGCTTGAATCCGTGCTCTACAGTGGCCAAATCGGCGAAGGCGACGCCGTCGTTGAATTCGAACAGCGCTTCGGCGCCACCATCGGCAACCCCAATTGTCTAGCGTTTAATTCGGGCACGGCGGCCTTGCACACGGCGCTGATCTTGGCTGGTGTCGGCGCCGGGGATGAAGTAATTACCACGGCGATGACCGCCGAACCCACCAACTTGGCGATTCTGCATGCTGGCGCACACCCGGTGTGGGCCGATGTCGATCCGAGCAACGGGAACCTTAGTGCCGAATCCGTCGGCGCCTGCATGTCGCCGCGCACGCGGGCAATTTTAGTCGTGCACTACGGCGGCATCCCGGCGCCGCTCGGCGCGATCAATGCGCTGGCCGCACGCCACGATCTACCCGTGATCGAAGACGCCGCGCATGCCTTGGGCGCACGCTATGCGGGGCAGCCGATCGGCACGCATTCGGATTTCGTCATGTTCTCGTTTCAAGCGATCAAGCACATGACCACCGTCGACGGTGGCATGCTCGCTTGTCGCGACCCGGGCGTGTTGGCGCGCGGGCGCCGCGTGCGCTGGTTCGGCATCGACCGCGCGGCGCCACGCACCGCGGTTGATGTGCATGAAGTCGGTTATAAGTACCACATGAACAATGTGACCGCGACGATTGGCGCGACTCAATTGGAGTATCTGCCGCCACTGCTCGCGCGCCATATCGACAATGGTCAGTATTTCGATCGTGCCTTTAGCGCAGAAGTCGGGATCACACCGTGTCACTGGGACGCGGCCGCCGCGCCATCGTACTGGTTCTACACGGTACTAGCCGACGATCGCGATGGCCTTGCGCGACATCTGAGCGCACACGGCATCGCGAATTCGCTGGCGCATCGCCGTAACGATCACCACAGCGTGTTTCGTTCGAGCCAGCGTGAATTACCGGGCCTCGATAATTTCTACGCCAAGATGCTACACCTCCCGTGCGGCTGGTGGGTGGATGATGAAGCGCGCGCGAAAATCACGAGCGTTGTCGCGCGTGGCTGGTGACGAACTGCGGGTTCCATTATTCCGGCCGTACGTCGCGGCCGACGCCAGCGCCGCGCTTGGCGAGGTCCTCGTAAGCGGACAATTGGCGGCGGGACCGAAGGTCGCGGAGTTCGAGCACGCACTGGGCGAGGCGATTGGCAATAAACATTGCATCGCGACTAGCGATCGCTCGGGCGCCTTAACGCTCGCGTTGAATTTAGCCGGAGTTGGACCGGGTGACGAAGTGCTAATGTCGCCGCTGGTGTGCCTGGCTACGAGTATGCCGGTCGCGAATCAATTCGCGCGCCCGGTGTGGTGCGATATCGATGCCAACACCGGCATGCTATCGCCTGCCGATGTGGCGCGCCGCATAACGCCAAAGGCCAAGGCGATCGTGCTTTATCACTGGGCCGGTGATGTCGGTCCGCTCGAAGAATTGAGTGTGCTCGCGCACCGCCATGGGCTCGCGTTGATCGACGACGCATCGGCCGCATTTGGTGCTGAATATCACGGTGTTCGTCTCGGCAATACCGTCGCTGACTTCACGGTCCTGTCGTTCTACGCAGCGAATCATCTGGCAGCGGCGGAAGGCGGCGCGTTGTTTTGTCATGACGCGGCGCACTACGAGGCGGGACGGTGGCGCAAACGCTACGGCATTCATCAACCGACTTTTCGGCTCGCGAATGGTGATTTGAATCCGGCCAGTGATATCCCCGTCGCCGGTTACAATTTTGCGATGACCAACCTTACCGCTGCGCTGGCTTTAAGTCAGCTCAAAACTAGTCAGGCGGTGGTATCTCGGCATCAGGAGAATGGACGCTACTTCGAACAAGCGCTCCGCGGAATCGCGGGGATTCGGCATCTGCAGCGCGCGGATTACGCTAAATCGGCGTATTGGGTGTATGCACTCCGCGCCGACCGGCGTGCGGCGCTCATTGCTAAGCTGCATGCGCATGGCGTGGGTGCGCAACGGCTGCATTTGCGTAACGACCGCTATACCTGTTTTAAGTCACCGGCATTCGAGTTGCGCGAAGTTGCGCGCTTTGATGACGATAATCTGTGTATCCCGTGCGGCTGGTGGGTTGACGACATCGCGCGCGAGCGAATAATCGACTGCCTTCGCACCGGGTGGTAAATGACTGTCTCCATCGGCAGCTGCCGCGCTGACGAATACCCCGCGCTGCTCGCGGCATTAGATTACACCTTCGTCACCGCGCGTGGCCGTACCGCATCGCTCGCGACGCGGTTTCCCCAGGCGCTGGGCGCCGATCGCCTCGCCACTATTCGTTGCCTCCGCGAGGACGACGAAATCCGCGCCTGTTTGGTCACTCGTCCCTTCACCTGGATTACGCGCGGCAGCGAATGGCGTGGGGCAATGATCGGCATGGTCTATACGACACCCGCGGCGCGCGGTCGTGGATTGGCGACGCAGCTCCTCGCCATCACCGTCACCGAACTCGCTGCCATATCGATCGATTTTGCCGTTCTATGGAGTGGGCTCGACGGCTTCTACGAGCGTTTGGGTTGGGTGCGACACGATGTTGGCGTGCTGGGCACCGTCATACTTTCATCTCTTATGGACGCGGCGCCGATACTCGTCGCGCAGACTGCCCCACTGCCACTTCGCATGCGCCCGACCGCTAGGGTCATGCGCGACGCGTTAGCGATGCACGCCATGCCATTGCCAGCAACCTCCTGTGAGCTGGTCGAATACGGCGCCGCCTATGCGCTTTACGGCCGCGACGACGACACCGTCTATCTCTACGAAGCGATCGGCGCGACAACTGACTTCCCCGCGCTATGGTCGGCCGTGTCCCACGGTGCGACGCGGATCATGATTAACGAGTGCGCCAATTCCGCGTTTTACACCTGGCTGTCCGCGAACACCGCGGTGAGTTGGCGACCGCAGCGCCAGACGTATTGGCGGATGCTTTCGGCTCGCGCGCAAACCGCGCCTTATGCTCAATGGCACATTCCTTACTTCGATCGGATCTGAGGCGCCTCGAGCAGGTGACAAGTCGCCGTTCTGCGGTCACGATTACAGGCTCGCGCTTCGCGTGGTCAAGGATTCTCTGATGCCCGTACTCGCTTTATCACTACTGTTCCAGATTGGATTCGCCGTTCACGCGGTTCGGACGGGCAAGGATTCGATCTGGTTGTGGATTATCGTATTCGTTCCGGGAATTGGCTGCTTGCTCTATTTCATCACGCAACTACTACCCGAAATCACCGGTAGCCGCACGCTGCGCAAGGCCAAAGGTCGCCTGGTTGAAACCGTCGATCCCGAACGCGAATTGCGTCGCTGCACTGACTTATTGGCCGCCGCCGATACCGTGGCAAATCGCCTCGCCTTGGCCGACCAATACCTCGCGGTCGGGCGCCATGACGAAGCCATCGCGCTGTACCAAAAATGCCTCGGCGGCGTGCAAGAGAACGACCCCGGCACCATGGAACAATTGGCTCGCGCGTACTTTGGCAAGGGCTCGGCGGCAGAGGCGCGAGCGACCTTAGAAGAATTAATGCGGGTCAACCCGAGATATAAATCCATGGATGGGCATTTATTGTACGCGCGCGTCCTCGAGGCGTTGAATGACACCGATGCGGCGTGCGCCGAATACGAAATCCTGCGCAATACGTATGCCGGCGAAGAAGCCCGAGTCCGCTACGGCCTGCTGTTGCAAAAACTCGGGCGCGAGGG
>JAYUEZ010000075.1:0-7098 GCA_043738965.1 Gammaproteobacteria bacterium | reverse complement strand
TGGCGGGCTCATGCGCAATCTTTCTCGGCTATCGGATTGTGCCAACCGCCAGCTCCGGCAATCAGGGCGTCGGCTTGCGTCGGTCCCCATGATCCCGGCGCATACGGCCAGACCGCGTGGTGCTCCGAAAGCACGGGATCGACGACGGACCAAGCCGCGTCGACCGCATCCTGATCGCTGAAGAGTGACGCGTCTCCCACCATCGCGTCACCCAACAGGCGTTCGTACGGCAACTCCTCACCTGGCCAGTTTTCGCTGAGATAAAGCTCGCGCTGATCGCCGACGAATTCCTTACCGGCATGTTTAACGCGGGCCGCGAGTGCGATTGAAGAGCCTGGCGCGAGCCGGAACCGAACGTAGTTAGCGCGGCCATCGGCCGGCGCCGAATCGGCGAAGAGTTGCTGCGGCGGTGGCTTCAACTGAACCAGCACCTCGGCCGCGGTTTCCGGCAAGCGCTTACCGGCGCGCAGATACCATGGCACGCCGGCCCACCGCCACGAGTCGATGAAGAGCCGCAGCGCACAGAAGGTCTCGACATCCGAGTCGGCGGCCACCTCGCGCTCCTGACGATACCCGATGTACTGGCCGCGCACGATGTCATCAAATGTCAGTGAGCGCATCGCGTGAAAGACACTAGATTTCTCACTGTGCACGGCGGCATAACCACGGTAGGACGGTGGCTCCATCGCTAGCAGTGCAACCAGCTGGAATGCGTGGTTCTGCACCACATCGCGCAAGCAGCCCGCGGTTTCATAGAAGCCGCCACGGCCGGCGACGCCGAAATTCTCGGCCAAAGTGATCTGGACGCTGGCGACGAAGTTACGATTCCAGATCGGCTCAAGGAACGCATTCGCAAACCGGAAATAGAGGATGTTCATGATCGCTTCTTTGCCGAGATAGTGATCGATACGAAAGATCGCGCGCTCAGGAAATACCGACTGTGCGATGCGGTTGAGATCGCGGGCTGAGGCCAGATCGCGACCAAACGGCTTTTCGACGATAACTCGTGCGTGCTCGGCGAGGCCGGCAGCGCCGAGACTTTTGATCACGGTCGCGAACAACGACTGCGGGATCGCCAGGTAATGCGCGGGTCGCTCTGCACCCGCCAGCGCGGTTTTAATCGCACTAAACGTCGCCGCCTCGGTGTAGTCCCCGCAGACATAGCTCAACATCGACAGAAGTCGGGCGCACGCCTCGGGATCGTCGATCACGCCGCCTTTCTGCAGGCTATCGGTGACTCTCGCGTGCAACTGCAGGACCGTCCATGGCGTCGACGCGACCCCGATCACTGGAACGGTCAGCACTCCTTTCTTGACCATCGCGTAAAGCGCAGGGAAAATTTTCTTGTGCGCAAGATCACCAGTCACACCGAAGAGCACGAGTGCATCGGACGGCGGCGGATCGCCGTGTCCATCATGCACTCTGGGTTTCACGCCGGTGCCTCGCCGGTCTTCTCGACTTGGCCGCCGGACTCGTGCCGCATTGCTGAGACGATCTTGTTGGAAAAGTCAGCGTCGCCGCGCGACGGGAAACGCTCGTACAGCGCGGCGCTTAGGATCGGGGTTGGCACCGCTTCGTCGATGGCCGCTTAGATCGTCCAGCGACCTTCGCCCGAATCAGCGACGCGACCGCCGAAGGTTTTAAGCTCGCGATCTTTCTGCAAGGCCCCGGCGATCAGATCGAGTAGCCAGGAGCCAATGGCGCTGGCGCGGGGCTTGGCCATCCGCGCGACCATAATCCTGCAATGACTCAGCACCCGTGGCACCGTAGGTCTGCAGGCTGCCGACTGCCGACGCCTGCCGGTCATAGACGACGCACGTATGACCGGCAGGCGTCGAACCATGCTCGCACCCATTCGGCCCAATCCGATCATGCCGAGTCGCATTGCAGGTCTCCCGTGGCCCAGCTCAAGCGGGTGTTGGCAAGCCCACCAGTAGATCCGACAGTTCGTCGGCATGCTCTTCTTCCACCGCCAGTATTTCGCGGAGCAGGTGGCTGGTTGTCGGATCCAGATCGCCGAGGTACTGGATCAGCTCGCGATAGCTATCGATAGCGATCCGTTCGGCGACCAGATCTTCCTTGATCATTTCAATTAAAGACGCGCCTGCCACGTATTCCGCATGGCTGCGACTGGTAAGGCCGTCCGGCGCAAAATCCGGCTCGCCGCCGAGTTGCACGATGCGCTCCGCGATCTGATCGGCATGGCCCTGCTCCTCGATCGAGTGCACCAGGAATTCATCGGCAATACTTTTCGCGTGAATACCGCGGGCCATGAAGTGATGCCGCCGGTAGCGCAGGACACAGATGATTTCGGTGGCCAGTGCTTCGTTCAGCAGCTTAAGAACCTTCGGCCGGTCCGCCGTATAGCCGGCCGTTACAGCCCCTTCTTCGATGTGCTTGCGCGCCTGAATGCGTAAAGTTTTGATGTCGGTCAACGTGGATTTGGTAGTCATTGGAGGTCGCCGTGTGAGTTGGCCTTCAAGCGTGACCGCGCTGTAGTGACCGCGTCCGTTCGCCACCGCGCATAGCGAAGCCCTTCCGCATAAGTTCGGGCTACCGATGCTGCCGCGTCGCATGGGGCGCGGATTTCTATGTTTCGCGATCCTCATCGTCGCACCATAAGCCACATCAGCAACGCCACACCCAAACCCCAAGCGCCGTTCAAAAGCAACGCGCCAGCGATAATTGTCGGATCCCATCCGCCAGCGAGCGGCATGCCCTTAAGGGGAAAGACGATCATCAGGGCCACGATGCTCGGCCCCAGCGCCCCCAGCACGACGGCAAGTGCCCAGTAGCTGAGGCCCGACGTAGCGCGGATCGCAAACCATAGCACCATCCCCCACAAGCCACCCCACAGCGCCAGCGAGATCACCGCCGGGACATGGAACGGTGCGGTTGCGGTCATCGAGAACGGCGCCTTCGGCGACAATCCGGCGGCGAACAATGCCGCCAGTACGCCTTGGTGAAATACCAAAGTTGAAACAAAACCGGCGCTGAATGCTTTGACGAATTCCATGTGCGCTACTCCCGGCAGGATGGTCGAACGCATCTTACCTTAGGCCAGCGACGGTGATTTCTCAAAGAATTTCTTATCTGCCTGTCGGCTCCTTCAAACGTGACCGTATGTCGGGATGTGCGCGCACTACCATTGTCGAGTCTGTTTATATAGATCAAGATACGGCGAGATGATGGATATCAGTAATGAAGGCTGCGACTGAGTAGGTTCGAGGATGATTTCCCTACGCGTCGCCACGCTCAACATTCACAAAGGTCTATCGCAATTCAATCGGCGCGTGGTGATCCACGAGTTGCGCAGCAGCCTACGTGCGCTCGACGCAGACATTGTGTTCCTGCAGGAGGTGCAGGGGCTAAATGAGCGGCATGCGTCGCGCTTCGCGCAATGGCCGAGTACACCGCAGCATGAGTTTCTTGCCGAAGGGCAATGGGAACACACCTACGGCCGTAACGCGGTTTACGACCACGGCCATCACGGCAACGCGATCTTGTCGCGCTTCCCGATCCGCACCATAGGAAATCGCGACATTTCCGTGCACCGCTACGAGCACCGTGGCCTATTGCATTGCGAAATCGATGTCCCCGGTACGGACCTGCCGGTGCACGCGGTTTGCGTCCACCTTTCTTTGCAAGCGCGCGGCCGCACGCTTCAGTTAACAATGCTCTCCGAACATCTCAGCGCTATCGTGGCGCCCACCGCACCGCTGATCATCGCAGGTGACTTCAATGACTGGCAGCATGCCGCGAGTCATTCGCTATCGATGCACCTGGGGCTGCAGGAAGTTTCGATCGCGGTTAGCGGTCGACCGGCGCGCACCTATCCGAGCATGCTGCCGATGCTGTGTCTCGATCGTATCTACGTGCGCGGTTTCAGCGTGAACGACGCACGGGCGCGTCGCGGTAGGCCGTGGTCGCTGCTGTCGGATCATCTTGCGGTGACCGCGGACCTCACGTTCACAACGCCGTTTTGACGCCGATGCCGCCTGACTACGTTGCCGGCAATCGACTGACTTTGCTGAAGAATGGTGACGAGTACTTTCCAGCCCTGCTCGACGCCATCGACAGTGCCACCCGCGAAGTGTTCGTCGAGACCTATATCTTTGCCGATGACGACATCGGAAGTAGGGTGGCCGCTGCGCTCGCGCGCGCTGCGCTGCGCGGCGTCCAAGTCCACCTGCTGCTCGACGGTTTCGGTGCGCGCGACTTCGCGCCGCGCTTTCGCGAAATGCTCGAAGTCGCCGGCGCGCAGGTGCTGGTGTTCCGTCCCAAGATCAGTCCGCTGACGTTGCGCCGCAGTCGACTGCGGCGCATGCATCGCAAGATCGCCTGCATCGATGCGGTAATCGCGTTCGTCGGGGGGATCAATATAATCGACGACTCCAACACGCCCGGCCAACTCGCGCCGCGCCACGACTATGCCGTGCGCGTCGAAGGCCCACTCGCGGCCCTGACGCGCGGCGCGGCGGCGCGCCTATGGACCCACGTTACCTGGGCGAGCCTTGGGCGGCGTAGGCCGCAACTCAGCGATCTGGCGCGTCGGCCTGCGCCGATGCGCCAGGCAAACAACGCGCCGAGCGCCGGCAATTGCCGCGCGGCGCTCGTTCTGCGCGACAGTCTGCGTCATCGCCGCGATATCGAGGAGGCCTACGTCGAGCGCATCATGGCGGCGCAAACCGAGGTGGTGATTGCAAACGCCTACTTCTTTCCGGGGCCGCGTTTCCGGCGCGCATTGCGCGCGGCCGCGCGACGCGGCGTACGTGTGGTGTTACTACTGCAGGGCCGCGTCGATCACGCACTGTTGCACTACGCGTCACGCGCATTGTACCGCACGCTGTTGGAGGCGGGTGTCGAAATCCACGAATATCACCGCGGCTTCCTGCACGCGAAGGTCGCCGTGTTCGACGCGCAAGTCGCCACGGTGGGCTCTTCGAACATCGATCCGTTCAGCTTCCTGATGGCGAAGGAAGCCAACGTATTCGTCGCCGACACCGGGTTCGCTGAACAACTGCGCGCGAGCGTGAACGAAGCGCTCGAACGCGGCGCGCGACAGGTGCGCCTGCAACGCTGGCGGCGCCTCTCGTGGTGGCTCGCGATCCGGATCCGGCTTACCTATGCGATTGCGCGCCTGATGATGGCGATCGCGGGCTACGGGAAGCGTTGATCTCGTTCTCGCTCCGGTCGATTAATTCCTGTCTATCGGACGACTCGCCCGGAAATAAATTCGCGTGTCCAGGATTGCCTACATAGTCGTCCCTAAGAAAAGCATCCTATGCGATAACCAAAGGAAGCTTCGCACGAAAGTGGCGATCTGATCTTGCAAGGTTTGAAAGGTTAGTGGAGCGAAAACTTGCAAAATCGGGAGGAGAGATGAAGCCAATAGAGCTCACGCGAAGCGCAACTTGACGGGAGAGCGGTACGATATGAGCGTCACGCAGCCCATGCGCTCAGCTGGGATTCGCCAAATTGCCGCGTCCAAATCGAATTCGGCCCATTCCGCGTGCCGCAATTCGCCAAGTCGAACAAAAACAAACGGCGCAAGCTGAAGTGCCGCTTTCGTTGCCGGTTTACCCGAGTAGGAATCTATTGCGCGAAGTTGTGCGCCAACAGCCTTGGGATCGAATACAGCCGCATGATGTCTTGGAAGGACCACTGGTGCCGGATGAGAGATTCGAACTCCCGACCTTCGGTTTACAAAACCGCTGCACTACCACTGTGCTAATCCGGCAATTTAGATGATCACGACTGGCGTCACTTGAGCGCCGGCATTCTAGGGGCTCGGCGCCGGGTCGGCAATTTTCGCACAATCAATGGTGTCGACTGCAGCGCCGTGCAGATCTTGGCGCGGGATCAACGCGGGATCCTCATAGCCCACAGCTAGATTGGCGCGTAACCACGTGGCTTCGGTAGTCTCGACCTGCGGCACCACTAGCGGCTGATAGCCTTGTTTCGTGATCTCGGCCAAGCGGCGATTAACGGCATCTTGCGAGCTAAACAATCCGAGCGAGATCGCGTGGCTTAAATCCTGACGTCGGATGAGCAACACGTCGCGCACGCCTTTGCGTTCGAGATCGGCCAAATTCGCGCGCGCTTCGCTGGTGTTCTTTGGTTCGAGATAAACCCCAAAATAACGCCGTGAGTTAAGGGTCTGGCTAACGCGATGCACGTAAGCCGCGCGCGGCGTTAGCCAACGTTCGGCTTTACGCGCGTCGGCAGCAGCAGCAAAGGGACCGATGGTCACGCACACTTCGGAAGGCACGCCATGCTCAGGAATTGTTTCAGCGCTCGCGGAATCAACGGCGGCGCCTTCGGGAGGCGTATCGGCATTTGGTGTGTCGGCGGATTCGGTAGCCTTCGCCACGGTTGGTTCCGTGTCCCGCGTCGGCGGTAATTGATCGAGCTCCGAAACCAGCTTAAGCGTTGGCGTTTCTAGCGGCAGCGGGGCCGCCATACGCGGCTCACGGGCGGCTTCTTGCAGTCGCGTGTTAAAACGCCATCCAAAGTACAACGCATTGGCGAGCACTAGAAACAACGCCAACCATTTCATTCGCTGTGCTCCGCCACGATGGCGATCCCTTGGAGCACGAGGTCGGGGACTATTTCGACTGGAAAGGAGCTCAATTCTTTGATGATCTCGGCTTCACCACCGGTTGCATACCACACGGGCGCCTCGCCGATTTCGTCCCGCCAACGCAGCGCGACGCGTGCGAGAATTCCAGCGACTGCCTCGCGACACCCGAGCGAGATGGCGCCCGCGGTATTCGTGGCGAAACGATCGATCGCCTGCACGCGATCCAGCGCGAGTTGCGCCGTGCCTTGCGTGAGGCTTCGCGCCATCAGGCTTAGCCCGGGCGCGATCAAGCCACCGAGATGCGCGCCGTGTTGGGTAACCACATCCACGGTCAACGCAGTGCCGGCGTCAATAACACACGCCGCGCCGCCAGCACGTTCATAACCGGCCAACGCCGCGAGCCAGCGATCAACGCCTAACTGCGTGGGTCGATCATAATGCGTAAACATCCCCGCGAATTTTTGCGTCACCGTCATGAATTCCGGTTCTAGTCGCCAATGCTCGGCGAGCCAGGA
>JAYUEZ010000074.1:0-2692 GCA_043738965.1 Gammaproteobacteria bacterium | reverse complement strand
AACCGCGCGGATCAGCGAAGTTGCCGAACGGGCCATCCATCGGCATCACGTTAAAGGCATGACAGGCATTGGCGACGCGCGCGAGCGCGAAGTGCCATTGGTCATTCCAATGCGCCTCCCGTACCACGTCGACCACGCCATCCGTCAACATGGCGTAATCCTTGTTCGCGCCCCCCACCGAGCGGTCCTGACCGCCCATGCTGAGCGAATAGTCGCCGACGCCAAACGAGACCGAAACCACGCGTGTCGCCGCTTCCAAGATCGCTTCAACCCGGGCCATGCCGAGCGCGGTTTCGATCAGGATATGCAGTTCAAGCGGGCGCTCGCGCGGACGTTCGCGGTTCAAGGCGCTGAGCAAGGCCTCGGCATAGCGGAGCTCATCGACTGAACCGATCTTGGGGACCAGAAAACCGTCTAACCGGTGACAGTGGGCGCCGAGATGTTCGATGTCGCGGAACGCCCATTCGCTGTCGAGCGCATTGCTGCGCACGAGCACACGCTTGGTGTTCCAGTTCACTTCATCAAGGGCCCGCGCCGCATTGGCGCGCGCCGTAAGTTTCTGCGCCGGCGCCACACTGTCCTCGAGATCGAGGAACAAGGCATCGGTGGCGCTGTCGGCCGCCTTCTGAAAGAACTCCTGACGCACCGCCGGCACCGCCAGCAGGCAGCGCATACTTTTTGTCGTCATGGCGAAATTCACCTCCCGAGAACTTGCGGACGCCGTTCAATGGTACACCGGAGTGGCCGGATTACGGCGATCAGATCCACTTCCTTAGGATTCGTTCGAGATCTCGTTCAACCGCAGTGGCGCTAGTCTGCCGTCCGCTCGCTAGCGTGACCGCAGTACCGACGAAATGGCGCTCGGGCAGTTTCAAAATAATGCGGATATCATGGCGTCGAGGCGCGATGTGGTGAAGGATCGACTCGTGATGAATAAGCCGCCACGGACTTAATGCCAACTGTGTCAACGGACTTCGTTCGAAGAAGGAGGTAAGCCACCATGACTGTGCGACTCTACGCGATGACTTGCGGCCACCTGACCATGCCCGTGTCAATGTTAATCGAAGGGGGCGAAGGGACGCTCAAGATCCCTATTCCGGCTTATCTAATCGAGCACAAAAAGGGCGTTGCTCTTTTCGACTCAGGCATGTCGCTGCTGGTACAGCGCGATAAGCACAAAGCCCTTGGGCCGCTCGAACCGTATTTCAAAGTTGATTTCGAGCCCGGCGAGGAAATTGCTGCGCGGCTCAGCGCTATCGGCCGCGATCCAGACCGCATGGACTACCTCATCAATTCTCATCTGCACTTCGATCACGCTGGCGGCAATAGCTTGGTACCGAATGCGCGAGTCATCGTGCAGAAGCGCGAATGGGAAGCCGGCCATATCCCAGAATTAATTGAAGCGAATTATTACGATCCGCGAGATTACGATCACGGTCAAGACCTGCTGCAGGTCGATGGCGAATACGACGTGTTTGGCGACGGCGCAGTGCGCTGCATTCCCACCCATGGTCATACACCAGGACATCAATCGCTGCAGTTGCAGACCGCCTCCGGCGAAATCGTCCTGTGCGGCGACGCCTGCTATCTGCGCCGTACCTTGGATGAAATGCGCCTGCCCGGTATTGTGTCTGATCGCGACCTCATGATGGCATCGTTGCATAAGCTGAAAGCGCTGCAGCAGCGCGGGGCCAAGATTATGTACGGTCACGATCCAGAATTTTGGAAGTCCGTGCCGCAGGCACCAGCGGTCGCGGCCTAGCGATGGTTGGTCTTATGGCTCGACCTGCCTGCTGCGCGCATTGTCGCGGCCGGTTGTGCGCCCACCTGTTACGGGAGACTGCCGCATGATCTTAACTAACATCCGAGTGCTCGACTTCACGCAGTATCTGGCCGGCCCGTCCGTCACCCGTCTGATGGCGGAGATGGGCGCCGATATCATCAAGATCGAACAATCGCCGGGCGGCGACCCTGGGCGCCTGCTGCCCTTGATCCGGGACGGCCGCAGCGGTTTCTTCGTGCAGCAAAATCGCGGCAAGCACAGCCTGTGCCTCGATCTAAAAAGCGCCGCGGCGTGCGCGATCATTCGGGAGCTCGTGCCGAAGGTCGACATCGTGATCGAGAACTTCGGCCCCGGTGTAATGGAGAAGCGTGGCTTTGACTACGCCAGTCTGAAGGCGCTCAATCCGCGCCTCATTATGGCCTCGGTGTCGGCTTTCGGCCGCAAGAGCACTCTCTCTCATAAGACGGGTTACGACTGGATCGCGCAAGCGTTCAGCGGCCTGATGCACATGACCGGGCCGCGCGATGGCACGCCGCATCCCGTCGGCATCGGCGTCTGCGATTCGAATGCGGGCGTGCACGGCTTCGCCGCGCTCGGCTATGCGCTCTATCATCGCACCCAGACCGGCGAAGGCCAATATCTGGATCTGTCGATGGTCGATGCCATGTTCCACATGCACGAATACAACGTGCATGGGCGCTCGGTGGCCGGGCCGACCTTCCAGCCCAAACGCATGGGCGCGCACCACGAGATGATCGCGCCGTTCGGCGTGTTTCAGGGGCCGACCGGCTATTTCGTGATCGCGGTGCTGCAGCTGCAATGGGCCGGCATGTGTCAGGCGCTCGGGCGGCCGGAGCTCGAAAAAGATCCGCGCTTCATTGACGGCGGGAGCCGCGCCAAGCACCAGGA
>JAYUEZ010000073.1:0-7141 GCA_043738965.1 Gammaproteobacteria bacterium | reverse complement strand
CGAACGGCGATCGGCGTCGCTCAGCGATCAAGCAAGTCGCATCGGGACGTTTTGGGGTGACCAGCGAGTACCTGGTCAACGCCGATGACTTACAGATCAAGATGGCGCAGGGCGCCAAGCCTGGCGAAGGCGGGCAATTGCCTGGGCATAAGGTGTATCCGTGGATCGCCAAGGTGCGCTACTCAACGCCGGGGGTGGGCTTAATTTCGCCGCCGCCGCATCACGATATCTATTCGATCGAAGATTTGGCGCAGCTGATCCACGATCTGAAGAACGCGAATCCAGAAGCGCGCGTGCACGTGAAGCTGGTGGCTGAAGTTGGCGTCGGCACCGTGGCGGCCGGCGTCGCGAAAGCGTATTCAGATGTCGTGCTCATTTCCGGCTATGACGGCGGCACGGGCGCCTCGCCAGTGACTTCGCTGAAGCATGCTGGGGTACCGTGGGAGCTGGGGCTCGCCGAAACCCAACAAGTGTTGGTGCAGAACAAACTGCGCGATCGCATCATCGTGCAAGTCGACGGCCAAATGAAAACTGGGCGTGACGTCATTATTGGCGCGTTGCTCGGCGCCGAAGAATATGGCTTCGCGACCGCGCCATTGGTGGTTTCGGGCTGCATCATGATGCGCGTTTGCCATCTCAATACCTGCCCGGTCGGGATTGCCACGCAAGATCCGCGGTTACGCGCCAAATTTTCAGGTAAGCCAGAATTCGTCGAGAACTTCTTCCGCTATATCGCGGAGGAAGTGCGTGAATACATGGCCGAGCTTGGATTCCGCACCATGGATGAAATGATCGGTCAGGTTAACCGTATCGATGTCGAGCGCGCGGTCGGTCATTGGAAAGCGCGTGGACTCGATTTCTCAAAAATTCTGTATCAACCAAGCGTTGGGCCAGAGACGGCGATCCGCAGCACCCGCGCGCAGGATCACGGTCTTGAACGCTCGCTCGATCGCACGACGTTGGTGCCTGGTTGTCGGCCTGCGTTGGAACACGGCAAGCCAGTGGAATTGAATCTGCCGATTCGCAATGTAAATCGGACCGTGGGCACTATTCTTGGTTATGAGGTAACTAAGCGCTATGGCGGCGGCGGATTGCCCGACGACACGATCAAGATCACTTTCAAAGGCTCGGCCGGCCAAAGCTTCGGCGCGTTCGTGCCACGCGGCATCACGTTAACGCTCGAAGGTGATGCCAACGACTACATCGGCAAGGGTCTCTCCGGTGGCAAGATCATCGTGTTTCCGCCGCGCGAATCGACCTTTGTACCAGAAGAAAATATTTTGATTGGTAATGTCGCCTTGTACGGTGCCACTTCTGGGGAAGCGTATTTTTGCGGGGTTGGCGGCGAACGCTTTTGCGTGCGCAATAGTGGCGCGGCAGCGGTCGTTGAAGGGGTCGGTGATCACGGTTGTGAGTACATGACGGGCGGGCGCGTGGTGATTATTGGCAAGACGGGGCGTAACTTCGCGGCCGGGATGTCCGGCGGCGTGGCATTCGTGTTTGATCCGCACGATGCGTTCAAGAAGCTCTGCAATCTCGACATGGTCGACTTGGAACGCATCGAGTCCGCGGAGGATGAAATCGCGGTCAAGCAGTTACTCAATAACCACCTACATTACACAGGTAGCCGCGTTGCCGCGCGGCTCCTCGACAATTGGGCGCTCGCGTCCGCACAATTCGTCAAGGTCATGCCGCGCGATTATAAAGCCGTGCTCGCGGCGATCGCCCGGGCTCGTCTGGCGGGCACGTCTGAAGATGAAGCGGTGATGGAGGCGGCCCATGGCTAAGGTCACCGGCTTTATCGAATATGCGCGCGGCAAGCAGCCGTACCGCCCGGTCGCGGAGCGATTGCAGGACTGGAGTCAAGTCATTGCGCCGTGGGAGCCTGCGGCGCTTACTAAACAAGCCGCGCGTTGCATGGATTGTGGGATCCCGTTTTGTCATCAGGGTTGCCCGCTCGGCAACCTCATCCCCGACTGGAACGATCTCGTCTATCGCGATCGTTGGCGTGAAGCGATTGATCGCCTACATGCCACCAATAATTTTCCGGAATTCACCGGTACGCTGTGTCCGGCACCGTGTGAAGGTTCGTGTGTCCTTGGCATTAATGACAACCCCGTCACCATCAAAGCCGTCGAGCTCGCGATTATCGATCGTGCGTTCGAGGCCGGATGGGTCACGCCACAACGTCCGCGCCAAGAAACGGGCAAGCGCATTGCGGTCATTGGTTCCGGTCCTTCCGGTCTGGCCGCTGCGCAGCAACTGCGCCGCGCTGGACATAAAGTGGTGGTTTTCGAACGCGATGATCGCTTGGGTGGTCTGCTGCGCTATGGGATCCCCGAATTTAAAATGGAAAAGCGCGTGCTCGATCGCCGCCTGGATCAAATGCGAGTGGAGGGCGTGGAATTTCGCACGTCGTCAAACGTCGGTGTCGACGTTGATGCCACCCAATTGGCCGCTGAATTCGACGCGGTGTTGCTCGCCGGTGGCGCGACCGCGCCGCGCGATCTACCGTTACCGGGGCGCGATCTGCAAGGCGTTTACTTCGCGATGGAGTATTTGACGCTGCAAAACCGCCGCCTCGAAGGCGATCAAATTCCCGACTCGCAATTCATCAGTGCTAAAGACAAGCACGTGGTGATCATTGGTGGCGGTGATACTGGCGCGGATTGTTTGGGCACGGCCCACCGGCATGCGGCGCGCGAAGTCGCGCAGCTCGAGATCATGCCGCGACCGCCGGAACTCCGCGCCGCCGATAATCCTTGGCCAGAGTGGCCGCGTATCTACCGCACGTCGTCCGCGCATGAAGAAGGGGGTGCGCGCGTCTATGCGGTGTCGACCAAACGTTTTGTTGATGATGGGCACGGCCGCGTCAAAGCGCTCGAAGTGGTTGATGTCGAGGTTACGAGTAAAGACGGTCGTCTCACTATTACTGAAGTGCCGAATTCAGTGCGCGCAATCCCCTGTGATCTCGCGTTGCTGGCGATGGGCTTTGTGGGACCGGATCGTCCACTCATCGAGCAGCTTGGCGTCAAAATTACCGAGCGCGGCAATGTCTGGCGAGATAAGAACTGGATGACCTCGGTAGCCGGCGTGTTCACCGCGGGTGATATGCAGCGTGGGCAATCGCTGATCGTATGGGCAATCGCGGAAGGGCGTTCCGCCGCACGCGGCGTTGATCAATTCCTGATGGGATCAAGCGACCTCCCCGCGCCCTTATGAGGTCGCGCGTAATCGCCGAGCGTTGCCGATCTCTCAATCGATTTCTACGTTCGCCATGCAAGCGCGCTTTCTAAGCGCGCTGAAGCGCGAGCCCGTTGATTGCACGCCGGTTTGGTTGATGCGCCAAGCGGGCCGCTATCTGCCGGAGTATCGGGCGACGCGTGCACGGGCCGGAGACTTCTTAACGTTATGTAAAACGCCCGAGCTTGCGTGTGAAGTGACGCTACAACCACTGGCGCGCTTCCCATTCGATGCCGCGATTCTATTCTCGGATATTTTGACGATCCCGGATGCAATGGGTCTTGGTCTCAGCATTGAAGAAGGGGTTGGGCCGCGCTTCAAACAACGCTTGGAACATCCCGCGGATGTCGCCCGCTTGGGCATTCCCGATCCCGAGCGCGAACTCAAGTATGTGACCGACGCCGTGCGCTTGATCAAGCGCGAACTCGGCGGAAGAACCCCCTTAATCGGATTCGCCGGCAGCCCGTGGACCTTGGCCACTTATATGATTGAAGGCGGCGGCGATCGCGAATTTGTGCGCGCCAAGTCGTGGCTTTATGGCGCGCCCGAGGTCTTCACCAAGCTCCAAGATTTATTAGCGGAAGCGGTTACCCAATATCTCAATGCGCAGATCGCCGCGGGTGTTGATGCGGTGATGATTTTCGATACCTGGGGCGGCGTGTTGACCACTGATGCCTATCGGACCTATTCGCTGGCGCCGATGGCGAAAATCGTCCGCGGCTTAAGCGCGCAGGTGCCGAGTATTATTTTTACCAAGGGTGGTGGCCTGTGGCTCGAGCAGATCGCCGCAACCGGCTGCGCCGGCGTCGGCCTTGATTGGAGCGTTGACATCGCGGATGCCAAGCAGCGGATCGGCGCGCAAGTCGCGCTGCAAGGGAATCTTGATCCCGCGGTGTTACGTGCGCCGCGGGCGGTGATCGAACAAGAGGTCGATCGTATTCTCGCGCGATTTGGGACCGGTCCCGGCCATGTGTTCAACCTGGGTCATGGCATTACGCCCGATATCAAACCCGATGCCGTGGCTGCGATGGTGGAACGTGTGCACGCCAGCAGCCGGCAATATCATCGTTGACGCGATGAAATGAACGCTCTGGCATGGTAGCGACGCGTCATAGGCTCGGAACCTGGTTATTTTTAGACTCGCTTCCGCGTCGCGCTAAAGCGCACCAGCACTAAGCCGAGCGCGATACCGACCAACACCGGATAATTTTTAAACCGCACAAACGGTGTGGCGCCCGTGCGAAGTTCGGCGACGCCGGTCAACACAAACTCTCTAAATTGCGGCGAGCGCGCGGTGACGCGGCCGTGATGATCGATCACGGCGGAGATCCCCGTATTGGTTGCACGCAGGAATGCGCGTCCGGCTTCGAGCGCGCGCATCCGCGTAATTTGGAGATGCTGATGCGGCGCGATGCTGTCACCAAACCATGCGTCATCACTCACATTCACCAGAATGTTGGCCTGCGGCAACGCCTTGATTACTTCGCTCGCGTACGCGTCTTCGTAGCAAATTGTAATACCGTAGATGGCGTCGCGGCTGATCAATCCTGCTTGCTTATGCTTGCCCGGCGCGAAATCCGACATGGGGATCGCGAGGAAATTCAGCACCGGGCGCACCCATTGATCGAAGGGCAGGTACTCACCGAAGGGCACTAGATGGTGTTTATCGTAGTGCTGCCCCGTGCCATCCAGGATCATCACAGAGTTGTAGTAGGGACCGACCCGGCGATCTCCAGTCGGTGCGCCAACGAGCAAGGTGGTGTTTGTGGTGACCGCGCGGGCGGTCAGCGCGGTGAGTTCGTTCTGAACCTCTTCTGGAAACGCCGGAATGGCCGTTTCAGGCCAAATAATGACCGATTTTCCCCAATGCGCTTCGCTTAGGGCTTGATACAGTTCGAACGTGACCGCGCGGTACTGGGCCTGCCACTTAACGGTCTGCGGTATCGCGCCCTGCACCAATGCCACACTGAGTGTTTGGCCACTCGGTCTGGTCCATTCATGGCTGCGCAATAGATTTCCGGCGACACAAATAAGCGCCACGCATAGCGCACTTAATATTTTCTCGCGGCGAGCGCCAGTGACGACAACGACCAAGGCACCGGCAACCACCGCCACGGCCATGCTTACCCCGAGCGCGCCGAATACCGGAGCGAATCCCGCCAACCAAGAATCGGTTTGACTGTAGCCAAGTTCCAGCCACGGAAAACCACTTAAGAACCAGCCGCGGATCCATTCGACCAAGACCCACAGCAGCGGCATCGCCCATAAAGTTCGTGAAAGACTATTCGGGAGGGTTAGCCGGCACGCGACATAGATCGCAATTGCCGGATAGAGCGCAAGAAAGAGCGCGAATAACGCGGTAGTCGTGACGGAAAAACTATACAGCGGCAACCCGAATTGATGAATGCTCACTTGAATCCACCAGACACCATGCCCAAACATACCGACGCCGTAACACCAGCCGAGAAACGCCGCGCGCCGTGGAGTGACACCGCGGGTTAAATAGAACAGCACGGCAAGCGAGATAAAGGCGAGTGGATAGAAGCCGTAGGGTGCGAATCCGAATGCGAGCAACGCGCCGGCGGCGATGACAAGAAGCGCGCGTGCCATCGTCTTAGCGATGCAACGAAGCGAGGATGGTTGACTCGCGCCGCGCGCCTAAGCGCGGTTCAGCCATCCTCGCGCGCCGCGGGTGGATGGCTGCGGAGCACGCGTAATACTTGCACGCGGCGGCGGTCGGCGCGCAGCACTTTGAAGTTCAAACCGCCGTAATCGAGCTTATCGCCGCGTTGCGGGACCCGGCCAAACTGGTGAATGATAAACCCGCCGATGGTGTTGTATTGATTGTCCGGAAACGTAGTGCCGAATACGTCGTTGAAGTTTTCAAGTGGAGTCCGCGCCTTAACCGTAAATCGATAGCCGCGGTGCTGGCGAATAAATTCTTCGTCGTCGACGTCATGTTCATCGTCGATTTCACCGACGATTTGCTCGATTACGTCCTCGATCGATACCAGCCCTGCGATTTCTCCATACTCGTCAATCACAATCGCGAGATGATTTCGACTTAGGCGAAACTCGCGCAATAAAATATTAAGGCGCTTACTTTCAGGCACGAAAACCGGCGCGCGTAGCACGTCACGAATCGTGAATGGACCCTTCGGATCGATGGCGAGTGGTAGCAGATCCTTGGCTAACAGAGTCCCAATGACCTTCTCGTGTTTGCTATCTAGCACTGGAAATCGTGAGTGCGCGGATTCGATAATCGCCGGTAGAAAATCCTGCGGGCTTTGCTCAACTTCGATAAAGATCATCTGGGAGCGCGGGATCATGATGTCGCGAACTTGAAGTTCCGAGACCAGTAATGCGCCTTCCATCATGCCGGCAGTATCGGCATCAATTAAATGCTCGCCTTCCGCATCCTGCAGCACTTCAATAAGTTCGGAGCGGCCCTTAGGTCGTCGCCGGAAGAAATTCGACAAGCGCTGGGAGAGCGGATGGGTAGCGCGGCTAAGCCAACTAGGGGGAGGTTTATCCGGGCGATTATTCTGCATGGCTGGGATTGTCGTCGTTAACCGGTTTAATACGGATCTGGATAACCAAGAGCGCCTAGAACGCGTCGCTCGACCGTTTCCATGGCGCGGGCCTCGGCGCGTTTCAGATGAGCGAACCCCAGGAGGTGTAACGCGCCGTGTACGATCAAGTGCGCCCAGTGCTGTTTTAGTGTTTTTTGCTGGATCGCGGCTTCCGCCGCCACCACTGGTGCGCAGACAACGATATCACCGAGCAAATTCGGCGCGATTAACTCAAGGCCTTCGAGCGGAAATGCTAACACATTGGTCGGGCCGGTTTTGCCACGCCAGCGTGCATTAAGAGCACTACCTTCGGCTTCGTCCACGAT
>JAYUEZ010000072.1:0-7156 GCA_043738965.1 Gammaproteobacteria bacterium | reverse complement strand
AACCCATCATCATGCTGACTGCTAAAACCAGCGATGAGGACATCATCCAGGGCTTGAGCCTAGGCGCCGACGATTATGTAGGGAAACCTTTCTCGGTCGCGCAATTAGTGCTGCGAGTGCAGGCCGTGTTGCGCCGAACGCGCACCAACGCGGACTCATCGCAAATCATGCGCCTCGGCGATAGTTTGGAGATAAACGCGGCAAACCTAAGCGGTCAACGCGGTAGTGACGCGCTCGCGTTCACGCGCCGCGAGATCGAGATCCTGCAGTGTTTATACGCGCATGCCGAACGCCCGGTGGGTCGCGACGAGTTGTTGCACGAGGTCTGGGGCTACGCCAAACATTTAGATATTGAAACCCGCACCGTGGATATTCATATCGCAAAATTGCGACGCAAGATCGAACTCGACCCGGCGACGCCGCAGGTTTTAATCACGGTGCGCGGCGCTGGTTACCGGTTGGTTGTTCACTAGCCGAATGCGCACGCGATTGTCCGGCTGGGATAAACCAACGCTCCGCCGTTGGGTGACGGCGTTTATCGTCGCGCTACTCGTGCCCACCGCGTTGCTGATTTATCAAGCATTCGATCAATTGAAGTGGGCTGCGTTCCACCAGAGCCGTACGCAGGCAGAAGAATTGACTGGGCGAATGGATGCCGCGGTCGCCAAATTGATCGAGCGCGAGAACGCGCGCGCCTTCACGGATTATGAATTTCTGGCGGTGAGCGGCGATAAAGCGGCCAACTTTGTGCAGCGTTCGCCACTCTCGCAACTTCCAGGCACTGATTCGATTCCCGGTCTCATCGGGTATTTTCAAATTGACACCCGGGGCGCCTTAAGCTCGCCCTTGCTGCCGGAATCGACCGTACCGGTGGCCGCCTATGGCATTTCGATGGACGAACTGCGGCAACGCCAAGCACTGGTCGCGCGGATGACTGAGATCCTGGCGACAAATGAACTTGCACGCGGCGGCCACGCGCCGCCGCTCGACACGGTCTCGATCGCCAAGAGTACGGTGCCCGACGGCGCGGCGGCAGCTTCACCCGCACTGCGGGCCAAACGCGATGCCGATCCGGGTCTGGCCGACCAGCTTACCGAGCGTGGAGCGGCCGCTCCCGAGCAACAACGATTTGATCAACTTAAATTGGCGCCCACCGAGAAAAAGCGCGAGGCAACCCTTGGACGGATCGAAGACCTAAAGCTCGACAATCGCCTCAACGCGCGGTTTGAGGCGGATGCGCCGGCCAAGGACGCGGTTGAAGAGCGGCGACAACAAGCCAAAGTATTAATGAACTACAGCGCGCGCAAAGAACAAAATGCGCTGCCGGCAAGGTCACCCTCGGCCGCTCCGTCGACACAATACGATGTGCGAATTCACACCTTTGAGAGCGAGCTCGACGGCTTTCAGTTTGCGCTGCTCGATAGCGGACACGCGGTGCTATTCCGTAAAGTATGGCGCGAAGGGCAGCGTTATGTGCAAGGTGCGGTATTCGAACGCGCCGCTCTCCTGCGTGGACTGCTGGCGGAAGTTTTTGAAGCCTCGTCGTTGGCGCAAACCACTGAACTAATCGTTGGTTATCGCGACGAGGTGCTTGCCAGCTATCGTGGAATAACCGAGCCCAGTTATGATTCCGGGACTCGCGACTTTACCGGCACCGTGCTGTATCAGTCGCATCTTTCAGCGCCGTTCAACGAACTCAATCTGTTATTCAGCATCCGACAGTTGCCGGTTGGCACCGGCGCGTGGGTGGTGGCGTGGACCGCCGGAATATTGCTGCTGGTTATCACCGCCGGTGGCGTCGTCATTTATCGTTTCGGCGCGAAACAAATCGACCTCACCCGCCAACAGCAGGATTTTGTCTCTGCGGTGAGTCATGAACTTAGAACCCCGCTCACTTCGATTCGTATGTACGGCGAAATGCTACGCGAAGGCTGGGCGCCGGAGGAAAAGAAAAAGATTTATTACGAATTTATCCACGACGAGAGTGAACGCCTATCGCGCTTGATCTCGAACGTGCTCCAGCTCGCGCGCGTCACTCGCAACGAAACGCAGCCGGCACTTAAAGTAATGACCCTCGGTGAACTGAACGATCTCATGCGTTCAAAGCTCGCGACCCAACTTGACCGCGCCGGATTTGCGCTGAACTTCACCGAGACGTCTGAGTTGAACACGGCGATTCTGGTGGATCCCGATAACGTCATCCAAATCGTGATCAATTTGGTCGATAACGCGCTCAAATTCGCCCGCCACGCGGAACGTAAAGTCATTGATATTGGCTGGTCGCAATCCGGTGCGACCTCGGTACTCAGCGTTCGCGACCACGGTCCCGGCGTGGCGCGTGATCAGCTAAAGCAAATCTTTAAATTGTTCTACCGCGGTGCGAACGAACTCACGCGCGAAACCGTGGGTACTGGAATAGGGCTCGCGCTAGTCCAAGAATTAATGCGCGCGATGGGCGGTACCGTGGAGGTGCAAAACCGAACACCGGGGGTGGAATTTAGACTCGCTTTCCCGATAGGCATACGCAAGTAACGCCGAATCGATTTGTCTTTCTGTGTTGGTTAACTCACTTGGCATCCGGCGTGGTCAGCGGCTGATCGTTGGAATCAACAACCAGAACGGCTAGCAAGCTTGCCGGTTTGGTCTTGCTCGCGTTCTCGCTGATCTTGTGCTGCGCGCCGGGGTCTTCGAAAAAAACTTCGCCGGTCTTGTAGACCTTGACCGGTTGGTTATCGACTTGGCTCCGGATTTCGCCCTTTAGCACGTAAGCGTAAATGAACGCGGAGCGCGCATGATGATGCGACACCGACTTGGCGCCAGGCGCGTAATTCACGACGACGCTGACCAGGCTCTTGCCAGGGATGTTGGGGATTTCATGCTGGAAGACCGGCGTTACCGTTTCCTGCTTTGGCGCAGCGGGATCCGCGAACGCGGCGGATAACGTGAGGGGTGTGAGCAAGGCTGCATAAAGTAATTTTCGGATCACGGAAATTCTCCTTTCGATTTTTAACCGAGGATGCAGGCGACTAGTGAATAGTGATTTAGACCGCTGGCGGCCGCGGCGCATCCAGATCCGCCGGCCGCGGCGCATCCAGATCCGCCGCCGTCAAGATCGTGTCGCGGTTACCAGTGGGTGGATAGATCCACTGGGTATTAATCATTCGCTTGAGCGATTTAACCTCTGGCCCGAATTGTTCGGGTTTACGATCCCGGCCTTGCGTGAACAGCGCGCCGGAATCGCCCAAATCCAGGCACGTGACATAGTTCGGCGGCGAATAGGCGCGCAGCGGCAAACCGAGCAGATCATGCGCGGCGTTGTAACCGGCAAACTTGCCCATTGGGATCGCGTGCTGACACGACATCAGCGCGACATGATCCTCATCGGCCTGGGCGTGCGCGATGTCGCCGGCGGCGAATGCCGTCGGGAGCCCTTTGACGCGTAACATCGGGTCAACCATCGCGCGTCCTAGGCCATCCAGTTCGGCGCCGAGTTGAGTCGCGATGGAATGCGCTTTTAGTCCAGCGGTCACGACGACAGTGGCTGTCGCAATCCGCTCGCCGCTCGCCAGCGTGACGGCGTCACGCTCGATCTTCGCCAGGCGTGCGCCAAGATAAGTCTCGATGTTGGCGTCGCGTAACGCGGTCTCGATGTGGGGGCGTGGATTCGCACCTAAATCCGGACCGATCACGTTTTCCCGTTCTAGCACAATGACACGTGCCTCGCGCGCGGTGTCGGGATCACTGTGGGCGCGGAGGCGGTTCCGCATTTCAGTCGCCAACTCAATGCCCGTGAATCCCGCCCCCACGATGACGAAAGTTAACCGACCTGGCCGCGCGGGCGAGCGCAGCACTTCGCGCAGATGCTGATCGAAGGATCGGGCGCCGGCAAAAGTGTCGATATTGAGCGAGAACTCGGCCGCGCCGGGGATCTCCAACGGTCGTTGTTCGCTTCCGGCGGCGAGCACCAGGCGATCGTAAGGCAGTGTAACGTTGCCTTTGTCGCCGCGGACGTCGACGGATTGGGCTTTAGTGTCGAGTGTCGTCGCAACGCCGATCTTGAGTTGAATCCCCAACGGGGTTAGGACCGGGCCTAGCGGTGCGCGCATGGCATCGGTAAACACTTCATAGAGACGCGGGCGTACCGTTAGATATTCGTCGCGCGCCACCAGGGTAATGCGTACGTCCGCGGCGTGATTGTTCGCCTCGCGCGCGGCCGTTAGCGCGGCCCAAAGGCCTGCGAAGCCGCCGCCTATGATGACAAGCTGATGCATGATCTACTCCGTGGTTTTGTTAAGTGGATGGTCGACGGGATTTCGAGGCGCGGCGGTCTTCGAACCACGCGTTGACATTCATCGAAAATGTTTTGGGTGCCTTACGGTCCACGCGTTGCGATAGGTCGGCCAACGTGTGGTTCGCAAGACTCTGCTTCATCCGACTTTCGGCTTCAAGCATGACGGCATGGATGCTGCACACCCCCTTCGTTGCCCATCCGGGAGGCAAGGAATCGAACAACGCGCATTGCCGCCGTATCTCCTTGCACTGAAATAACGGCTTCTCGCCTTCAAGGGCTTCGACGACATCAAGCACGGTAATGTCTTGAGCCGGGCGCGCCAGTTGATAGCCACCCTGCGCGCCCTCGATGGACCTTACCAACCCAGCCGTCTTGAGTTGGGTGAACAATTTCGCAACGTAGGACGGGGATATACCCTGGAATTCCGCGAGGTCATTGCTGCTCGCTTTGGCGTTGCCTGAAGCATCCACCAAATAGAGCAAACAGTGCAGCCCGTATTCCACACTCGCGCTGTAGAGAGCCATTAATTTATACTCGGACTAATTTAGTCGTAGTTAAGATAGCGGTACACGAGCTCTGATGCAAGCGCGTAATGAAGGTTCATCGCGAGACGCCACGCAAAGATAGACTGCGTGGCGATAACGCGAATGTAAACGCAAGATTCGCGGTTCCGGTGCTTAAGGCCATCGGTAAACTCCAGCGTGGATTGACTAAAACGCAAAGGAGTTAACGGAAATGAGCGCGATTCTATTGATCCATGGTTCGTGGCATGGCGCGTGGTGCTGGCACAAAGTCTCCACCCGATTGCGCGCACTAGGTCATACGGTCATCGCACCCGATCTACCGGGCCACGGCCGCGATTGGACGCCGCCAGAGCGCGCGACGTTGCAGACTTACGTCGACTGCGTCTCCGCGATCGTTGATGCTGCCATCGAACCCATGACCGTGGTCGCCCACAGCCGCAGCGGTCTGGTGCTCACCGCGCTCGCCGAACTGCGACCGGAGAAAATCGCTAGCGCGGTTTATCTCGCGGCGCTGCTGCTGCGCGATGGCCAGCGCGTGTTCGATTTACCAGTCGAAGCGCAAGACTCTTTGATTCTACCAAGCATGTATAGCGCCGAGGATCAAAGCTGGGACATGTTGCGCGAAGAAGCCTTCGACGAAGCGCTGTACGCGGACTGTTCACCTGACGACATCGCGCTCTGTCACGCGCTGCTAACGCGCGAGCCGCTCGCACCATCGCTTGAGCCAACCCGCACCACGGCCGAACGCTTCGGCTCGGTACCCAAGGTTTATATAGAACTGAGCGAAGATCGCGCGGTAACCCCCGCATGGCAACGCCAGATGTACAAAGCGGTACCATGTGACGAAGTGCGATCGATCGCGGCCAGTCACTCAGCATACTTTTCCAAGCCCGACGCGTTGGCCGAACATATCAGTGACATCGCGACCCTCGCGCTAGCGCTGCGCGATCGAAATTAATCTTGACTGCGAGGAGAGGTCGATGAAGCCAACCGAGATAGGTGCTGGATTCGTAAACACCGCGCGGCACACCACGCACTACCTCGCCGCCGGGCCAGAGGACGGCCCGTTGCTCATCTTTGTGCATGGGTGGCCAGAGCTATCGCTGACTTGGCGTCATCAGCTGCCGGTGTTTGGTGGACTCGGGTTCCGCGCGATCGCGCCGGACCTGCGTGGTTATGGCCGCTCGTCCGTTTATTCGCGCTTTGAAGACTACGCGCAAGAGCAGGTAGTCGCCGACATGCTCGAACTGCTGGCGGGCTAGGAGGTCAGCGCGCGATATGGGTCGGTCATGACTGGGGTTGTGCCACGGTATGGAACCTCGCAAGTTTGCACGCCGCGCAATGTGTGACGGTCGCTAATCTTTGTGTTCCGTTCTGGACGCTCGAACGCGGTCTCGATGGCTTTGTGCCACTCGTCGATCGAACGATTTATCCGATAAACGAGTACCCCGTTGGCCAATGGGATTATCAATGCTTCTACGAGGAGAACTTCGAACGCGCGACTCAAGTGTTTGCCGCCGATCCGTACCGCACGATGAAGCTCTTTCTGCGCAAGGGCAATCCAGCCGATGCCGGCAAACCGGCGATGACTTCCGCGGTGCGACGTATTGGTGGGTGGTTCGGACCGCTCGACAGGGCGCCTGATCTGCCGCGCGATGACGATGTGGTGAGCGAGGAAGATCTTCGTCTTTACGCCGACGCACTTACGCGTAATAGCTTCTTCGGCCCGGACGCTTATTACATGAATCACACCGCCAATGCGCGGTTAATCGCGAAGGCGAGTGGTCGACTGAGTCTGCCAGTGTTGTTCCTCGGTGCGCGCTACGACTATGTATGTGAAACCGTGACCTCGCGTCTCGCCGAACCCATGCGTGAACGCTGTACCCATCTCACCGAGCACGTCATCGACTCCGGCCATTGGATGGCGCAAGAGCGCCCGCGCGAAGTTAACGCAGCGATCGCGCGGTGGATCGCGACCCGAGTGCCGGAACAGTGGCCTAAATAAAGTTTGATTCAAATGTGGACGTGGTGGATGTCCTGCTATTCATCGTGGTCAAGAATCGTTTCGACGAGATCAAGGCGGAGGCGGCGATGAAACTACATAGTGGGGCGCTCCGCTTACGCTCCCCGCCGTTCGGTAGGTAAGACTTCATTCTGGTCCGCGGTGGCGCACCCGAGGCGCTCGAGCGTGTGCCTCGCGCGCCGCAGGAAGGCAGCAACGTTTCTAGTTAACCTTAATCGTGATCGTCTGCACTTTGGGCTTGGCCGGCTTCGCCTTGACCAATTCGATCTTCAGCACGCCGTCCCGGTAGCTGGCCTTGGAATGGTCGAACAACACCGG
>JAYUEZ010000071.1:0-2712 GCA_043738965.1 Gammaproteobacteria bacterium | reverse complement strand
GTTAATCAACACGATGGAAGACTTGGAGCGCACTGAACTCGCAGACCCCGATCCGACCCGCACGTTGGCGCTGACCAAGCCCACGGCCGGCGAGTATCAGTGCCCGCGTTGCCTTACTGCATACAGCCGCGACGCCATTCGGCCGCCCGAGTACAAATGCAGCTGTGGTCTAGAGCTCGCTTACCCTGAGTTTTCGCCCAGTGGCGAGGTGAAAGGGGTGTTGGGCTGGCTCAGCTCGCCCGGCACCATCGTCCATCAACGCTATCGAGTAGTTCAGCTGTTGGGTCGCGGCGGCTTTGGTTCAACCTATCTCGCGGAGGATATGAAGCTCAGCAACAAGCGTTGGGCGCTCAAAGAAATTCCGGAGCTCATGTTCGATGAGCACGAAAGCCGAATCCTCGCCAAGCTCAACCATCCTTCTATTCCAGGCATCACCGATCGCGAAGTGGTCAACGGCATGGTCTACATGGTGTTGGAATTTGGCGGCAATCGGACGTTCGAAACCGTGCGGCGGGCGACGCCAGACAAACGAATTGGCTTAAGTCAGCTAGCGCCCTGGGTGCGACAGTTGTGCGATGTCCTTGCCTACATGCACGCGCAGACGCCGCCGATCGTGCATCGCGATCTAAAACCCGGCAATGTGCTGCTTGATGATCAGGATCGGGTGATGCTGATCGATTTCGGCATCGCGAAGGAAGCGATCGAATCCGAGCAAACCCGCGCCCTCGGACGGGCGGTGACGCATGGCTTTAGTCCGCCCGAGCAGGCCATGGGGAGTGGTACCGATGCGCGATCGGATGTCTATGCATTGGGCGCGACGATTTACTACATGTTGACCGCGCAACGTCCACCGGGTGCACGCGAGCGCATTCAAGGCATTGAGATCGGGCTGCCCTCGACGCTCGTGCCCGGGATCCCCCCGGCGATTGATCGTGCGCTCTTGCAAGCCTTGTCGCTCAATCCGAACGAGCGTCAGCAAACGGTTCAAGAATTCGGTCGTGCGTTCGACTATGACGCGCCGACGGTGAAGACCTACGACGATTTCGCGGGCCCCGATCGCACGGTGTTGGTCGGCAGCGCGACCACCACACGTTCGGTACAGACCACCCATCCACAGAAATCATTGAGGTTGGGACCGGAAGGCGCGGCGGTGGTGTTGGATCAAGTCGCGAGTGCGCCGCGCGGCAACCGCCTGTGGTTGATTGCAGTCGGCGCGGGCGCGTTGGTGGCGATTGCGATCGTTGGCACCTATCTTTTTACTCGCGCCAATCCAACGCCCACGGTCAGCCCCAGTGCTGCGCCGATGGCGGCTGCGACGCCGGTGCCAGCTGCGCCGGCGACTGCGCCGCCGCCACTTGCATCCGCAGTCCCAACCTCTACGAGCACTGCCGTCGGCGCTTCGCCGCCATCGGTTATCGCCGCGGCGGCGCCCCCACCCGTCATATCGCCCCCACCGGCCTCGGGATCGTCCGCGATGGAGGAACTCCTTAAGCGTCGGCAACGCAGCGTCGAGGAGCCGGTCTTCGCCACGCATCCTCCCGTCACAATGGACAAACCCGTGATGAAATCGGTAAAACCGAATAAACCCAAACCTGCGCCCGTGGCGGCAACCGAGCTACCCGCGCCGCCAAGCGCGCCGGCTACCGCTGGTAGCTGGCAAAAGGCGAATGCGAATACGCAATTTAACGAGTAGACCAACCGTTTAGGAGTAAATGATGTACGCAGGACTTACCCGACTAGCGACTTTCAACAATGGCCGCTGGGCGTGCGGCCCGCTGCTCGCCTGCCTCGCGACCGCGCTGATAATGAGCGCAGCCCAAGCGCAAAGCACCGCACCGGGCACGTATGGCGTCAAAGTTTACCGCGTGGATTCCAGTCTCTATCCATACGTTCAGATATTCTTTCGTACGTTTAACGAGGCCAAGCAACCGTTGGTGAATCTAAACGAACTGAACATCGGGCTAATGGTGAAAGGTCGCGCTTATGATCCGACCAAACGCCAGTACAAGGTGGAATCGGTACGGCAGAAACAAGTCGGCACGCGGACAGTCCTCGTGCTCGACGCCAGCAAGTCCATGGCGGGACCGCCGTTCGAGTCAACTCTCCGCGCCGCCGCCCGCTATATCGATAGTAAACGGCCGCAAGACGAAGTAGCGGTGCTGGCGATTCGCGATACCAAGGAAGGTTACTCACCCGTTTCTACCTTTGAACGCGATCCAGCGGCGCTCGCACGACGCCTGGCCGACGTGCAGGTGGATGGTCAGCACACCCGCCTCTACGACAGTCTGGCCGCCGCGATGCAACTCTGTGGGGCGAGTGGACAAGGCGCTTTGACACCCGGCATCGACAATTTCATCGTGTCGTGTTCGGTGGTGGTGTTCTCGGACGGCTGGGATGAGGGGAGTGCCTTGTCGCGTGAAGAACTCAACGGTCGAATCACCAACATGGGCATCCCCATTCCGATTTATTCCTTGGCGTATTCCAAACATAGCGATCAGCACTTCAAGAATCTCGAAGCGCTGTCGAAAAACTCGTTTGGCAATTACTACCTGGTCGGCGAGACCTTTGATCGCATGCAGCAGATCGTGGAAGAGATTCAAAACATTATTCAAAGCGACTATGTCGTGACGTTCCGTTCCTATGTGCCGGTGGATGGCGAGGCCCATGCGTTGAAGCTTGGCATCGAGTATCCATCGGGGAGCGGCAAGTTTA
>JAYUEZ010000070.1:0-2712 GCA_043738965.1 Gammaproteobacteria bacterium | reverse complement strand
TCAATTTGCTGGATGCGCGGCGCGCGATTTCCGTTACCGAGCGCCAACGCTACATCCTGCGTGTGCGTACCTTGGCCCGCCAAATCGCCGAAAGCTATCTCGCCGTGCGCGAGGTGTTGGGCTTTCCGCTGTTGAAGCGCGGCACTGCACCATGAACACGGCAGCTGACTTACTCATCGAGATTGGCACCGAAGAATTGCCGCCGAAGGCGTTGAAGCATTTATCGGAATGCTTCGCCGACGAAATCGATACGCGGCTAAAGCACGCCAATCTCACTTTCGTTAACGCCGCTCCGTACGCTACGCCGCGGCGTCTTGCCGTGATCGTTAGCGCGCTGGAGCGTCAACAGCCGGATCAAGTTATCGAACGTCGCGGTCCTGCGATTAACGCGGCGTTCAACGCCAACGGCGAACTCACACCGGCAGCGGCGGGTTTCGCGCGCTCGTGTAATGTCGACTTCGAGGTCTTGGAACGCCTCAAAACCGATAAGGGCGAATGGTTGGTCTATCGCGGCCACCAGGCTGGACGCCTAACCCGCGAGCTCATGCCCGAGATTGTCGCGCGGGCGCTCGCCGCGTTGCCCATTCCTAAGCGCATGCGCTGGGGTGCACGCACCGAAGAGTTTGTGCGGCCCGTGCATTGGGTGGTGCTGCTGCACGGCGCCGAGGTGATCGCCGCGTCACTACTCGGAATTGTCAGTGGCAACATCACGCGCGGGCACCGCTTCATGGGCGCGGCGTCGATCACGCTTCGAGAAACCCACGAATACATCACACGCGTGCGCGATGAAGGTCGCGTCATTGTCGATTTCGCCGCCCGGCGGGCGCGTGTGCGTGAACTCGTGCTGACCGCGGCCTCGGAGATCGGGGGTCGTCCGCTGCTCGACGACGATCTTCTCGATGAAGTCACGGCGTTGGTCGAGTGGCCGGCGCCGATCGTCGGCACCTTCGAGCGACACTTCCTCGACGTTCCGCGCGAAGCACTCATCGCCACCATGCAAGGCAATCAAAAATATTTTCCGCTAGAAGATGCGGACGGTCGCCTGCTCAATCGATTTATCACCATCAGCAATATCGAGAGTCCGCACCCTGAATTTATTCGCGACGGGAACGAACGCGTCATTCGTCCACGCTTGAGCGATGCCGCTTTCTTTTACGACAAAGATCGCAAGGTTCCGTTAGCCGATCGGCGCGACGCGCTGGGCGCGATTGTGTTTGAGCGACGGCTTGGCAGTCTGCGCGACAAGAGTGATCGGGTCGCGGCACTGGCAGCGCGATTCGCACCCGATTTCGCGGCGGCGGCCGACGACGCGACTCGCGCCGCTCAGCTCTCGCGATGCGATTTAGTCAGCGAAATGGTCGGTGAGTTTCCTGAATTGCAAGGCACGATGGGGCGCTATTACGCGCTGGCGAGTGGCGAGAATGCAGCCGTCGCGCACGCCGTGGGGGAATTCTATTGGCCGCGATTCGCGGGCGATGCCATCCCCAGCACCAATGTCGCCCGCTGTGTCGCGTTGGCCGATCGCTTGGATACTTTAGTCGGCATTTTTGGAATTGGGGGCGCGCCAACCGGCGATAAGGATCCTTATGCGCTACGCCGCGCCGCACTCGGCGTGCTTCGGATCTGTATCGAAGGGAACGTGGCGCTCGATCTGTTAGCCGCGTTAAGCTTAGCTGCCGGGCAATTCACGGTGCCGCTCACGCCAGGTGTCGCCGCGCAAGTTTTCGAGTTTGTCATGGAGCGCGGGCGGGCTTATTTTATGGATCGCGGCGTACGCTCCGACATCATCGACGCGGTACAGGCCATTCGTCCCACGCCCCGCGCCTTGGCGCTACGCGTTGCCGCGGTCACCGAATTCATACGCCTGCCACAGGCCGCGGCGTTGGCGGCGGCGAATAAACGCATTGCCAATATTTTGAAGAAGTACGAAGAACCGCTGCGCGAACTTGATACGGCATTGTTGATCGAGGACGCCGAACGGCGCTTGGTCGAAGCGGTGAACGACGTATCGAAGGTGGGGACGGCGCTGTTGGCGCGCGAAGATTACACGTCCTATCTGTCGCATCTGTCTAGTCTCCACGTGCCAATCGATCAATTCTTCGACGACGTCATGGTGATGGCGGAGGATCCCGCACTGCGTGCCAATCGCGTGGCGTTGTTGCACCGGATCCAGCAAATGTTTCAGCGAGTCGCCGATATCGCGATGATTAGCGCTTAGATGAGACGTCTGCTGATAGTCGATCGCGATGGGGTCATTAATCAGGAATCGCCCTCTTTCATCAAGCATCCCAACGAATGGGTGCCGTTGCCCGGCAGCCTTCGCGCGCTCGGTCAGGCCACCCAAGCGGGCTTTGATATTTTCGTCGCTTCCAATCAGTCCGGTCTCGCGCGGCGCCATCTCGGCGTCGACGATCTCAATCACATCCACACGCGCCTGCTGCACGAAGCCGCGCCATTTGGGGCGCGGATCGAAGCATTTTTCTTCTGTCCGCATGGGCCCAATGAAGGCTGCCATTGTCGCAAACCGCAACCTGGCTTGCTGCTCGCGATCGGCGCACGCAGCGGGCTACCGCTGGTGAACGGCGTGATGATCGGCGATCGCGCCTCTGATCTGGCGGCGGCACGCGCCGCGAACATCAAGCCGGTGCTCGTCCTCACCGGCCACGGTCAAGCCACGGCCAAGGCGCTGCGTGAAGAAGCGCGCTGTCCGAC
>JAYUEZ010000069.1:0-7162 GCA_043738965.1 Gammaproteobacteria bacterium | reverse complement strand
TTACGCGTCGCGGGGTCGCGTCACCGCAGGTTTAGGATTGCACTTCGGGGGATGGATCATCGGCATCGGCGAAGCGTGGTTCGCGTTGCGGTGGATGGGACATCCCCTTTCAATGGTCAGCGTGCTGGTGTTAGAGGCCGTGGTCTTCGCGGTGAAGGGTGCGGCGTTTGCGGTGCCGTGGTCGGTCGGCATTCAAGAAGGCGGCTATTTGGCGCTCGGCGTCGCGCTTGGGCTCCCCGCCGATGTCGCCGTTAGTTTGGCGCTCGTAAAACGGTTACCCGATTTAGTCCTCGGCCTGCCGAGTTTAGTCTGGTGGCAGGGTGTGGAGCGCCGTATTGGACAGCGCCGCCAGCACCCGATTCAGGCACCGACGACCAGACGTGAAAAACCGCCCGTTCTCAATCAATTGCGGTTCACTCAATCCGGGGATCACGCTGACTGAGTCCCGGCGCATGCCGGAACCGGTCAGGTTTTCGGCTTCACTGGATCAGCACCATTGTCGCTAGTCGACGAAGAAAGCTGTTGAATCAACGACTGCAGTTTGCCTTGGATCCCACCCGCGCCAAGGCCACGGTGATGGGGTTGCCGCCATGTCCGCCACTTGCCGCGACATTGCACGGTCCCGCTACGCTCCGTACGGTGCCGGCGTTTCGCTTACTCTATGTGTTACCGTACGAACCGTGGTGCGCCGTCTGAAGACCGGGATAATCAAATAATCGAAACTCCGGCACCAATCTCCCCAATGGATCTATGTCGGCGGAACGCACCGGCGACAGCCCCCATCGCAGAGCCGAAAAACCACATCGTTGCGGGGATCGGTATTGGCGCCGGTGAGGGGAACTGCGCAAGGAACCCCTGGGCGTCAGAGGTGAAGGTAAACCCTGGTGGCAACTCGACACCCGTGATCTTGAAGGTGTTGGAAGCGTCGAATTCGGAACTACCAGCAACCGTGAACGCGGAGGCGTTAAGGAAGAGATTGAACGCGATGGAATCGCCCGCATGTACCAGCTGCGTCCAGGTGAACGGGATGCTGAAGGTGCCAGGACTACAACAAGAGAAAAGCAGATTGTCATGAAATTCCGGGCTATCGCCGACGCTGAAGTGGTAAGCCATCTCAACGCGATTATCGATCGATGGGAAATTGAACGGTGCTGGCGTGACCACGCTATAGGAACCCTCCAGCACTGCCGTGAATGTCGCCGGCCCAGGCAGCAGCGCTGAGCCAACGAGGTTGATGGTGCCATCCATCGCCGCAACGCCGTTGGCTCCAGCATTGCGGCCGGGCACGAAATGGTCTGCAACGACGGCAGCGCTCACCTTGCCCTTGATGGTTCCACTCAGCGCATTGGATTGGGCCTCCGCGTGCGAGGTGGAATTACCGGCTATTGTAGTCACCGTCCTCGAGGCGACAGCGAAGCCCGTCGCTGGACTACCGTCGACGTTCTTTGCGAATTGCACGCCGGACGGCAAGTCCGACGCGAACGCTGAGACACTCACCTGCGCGCTGGCTGCCTGCGCCTCGCTACTTCCCAACAAACAAAGCGCCAAGAACGCTGCTGCCGCACCAGACCACAGGCGCTTGGCTGGTGATAAGTAGAAGGTATCCATGGGCTTTCATCCTCAGGCGGTGTTTGAGCTAGCGTCACGCGGCTGCGGAATTTGCGATCGCAGTGACTGCTTTTCTCGATTGGACCCGAAATTCGCGCAAATTGCGACGGCTTCTCTAAGACCAGAACGCCCGAGTACTAAGTATTCCCGAAAATAGCAAATGTAGGTCGGGTTAGCGTAGCGTAACCCGACGAACCGTTGGACGGATGGGCTGCGGGAAGCGGGGGAATCGTGCGCGTAGGGATTGATCAGGCTCTGACCCTGATCGACCGATCGATGTACTAGGTCGGTGCCGGAGATTCGGTTACGTGGTATTGCGATTGCCGGAGTCGTCAGCCCCACGCGAGGTCGAGCGGTAATTCGCTGTTAGCGCGGTCTAGTTAATTGCGCCCGTTTAATTCAATACTTCGACGCCATACGGAACGAATTTTGGATCAATGGTCACGACCGGCGCGCGTAACAGCAGAGCGGTCGCGATGATGAAACGGTCGAATGGATCCCGATGGTGTGGTGGCAGTTGTGCCGCAGCGACACACAGGGTTGAGTCGAGCGGAATTTCGGTCAACCTATAACGGCCTATCATTTCACTCACCCACTCTGATGGTGGCACCGGCAGTTCAAGCTTTCCTTGCTGCCATTTCAGCGCAATTTCGAAACTGCTAATGGCGCAGAACCGGCGCAATGGCGCGGCGGACAGCTGTCGCCGAATTCGTTTCGACAATCGTCGATCGCCGACGGCGAGGAACAGCAACGCACAGGTATCAAGAATCACCGTAGGTTGAGGGGCCAATCCGTGTCGTCGGCTTCCTCGATTGGGTCGTATTTGATTTTAATGGCACCTAGGTGCTTATCCGCCGCCATCGATACCTCGACTGGGTGCGGGATGAGATCGGCTATCGGGTCGCCGTTCCGGCAGATCACGAACCGCTTGCCACTTTTCTCAACCTCGGCGAGCAGACGTGATAGACCCGTTTTGGCCTCGTGGATGTTGACCGTCTTCATGCAGGCGACATTAGTCCAGTTAGTCCGATAGAGTCAAGACACAGACAACGCATTGGGGTGAGCGAAGCGAACCCCAACAGCCGACGTACGTGTGGTGGTTCCTAGCAATGCTGGGGTTCGTTCCTCACCCCAGCCGACGAGCTACGCGCTAAGCCTATCGGATGAGAATGGTTTATTCGCGCAGCGGACGCGGTCCGTCAGTCAAATATTTCTCGCCGCTCAAGATGCGAATCTTGCCGCGGATCGCCGCTTGAAATTCCGCCATGTGCGGCGTCTTGAAATGGGCATCGAGCGCGGCCTGGTCTTGCCACACTTCGACAATGCGCATCAATCCCGGCGTTAACATATCGAACGTGAACGCGTACGTGAGGCAACCCGGCTCGGCGGTGGTGGCCGCGACCATTTTGCTGACGACGTCGCGCAAGTCGACAAGAAATTCTGGTGCGATTTCGGCGCAGACGTGGACGATGATCATCGTGTTCTCCTGTTTCTCGCAGTTACGGTGGTGGTGGAGTGAGTGTTGTTAACGCCGCCGCGGCTCGATCAAGCCGCGTCGCGCCGCACGCGGCTAGCTCGGCGATAGCGGCCGGCGAGTAGCCGATTTCGGTGAGTACTTCCGCGCTGTGTTCGCCCAAGCGCGGCGCGCCGCGCCGAATCGAAGCAGGTGATTCTGACCAGGTCGACGCTGGATTCATTTGCCAGATCAGTCCTTCGCTGGGATGTTCGCTCAGTTGAAAATATCCGCTGGCGGTGAGGTGCGGATCCGCGGGTAGCGACTCAAGTGTGTTGAGCGTCATCGCGGGAATATCCGCGGCGTCGAAGCGTTCCAGCCAATCCGCGGTGGTGCGTGTTTTAAAAATCTCCGCGATCTCGGCATAGAGGGCCTCGATGTGGCGTGTGCGAGTCTCCAGATCGCGCAGTCGTGGATCAGACGTGAAGCGTGCGGCATCGCCTAGCATCGCGAAGAAATCACGCCAGTGGCGATCGGTGTAAATCAACGTACAGAGATAACCATCGCGAGTGGCGAATGGTGTGCGGTCGCGCGCCATCATGCGCGGATAGCCGCTCGGCCCCAGACTCGGCTCAAAGGTACGCCCGCCGAAGTGTTCGCCTAGTACGTACGGCACCATGGTTTCGAACATTGGCACATCCACCGCTTGGCCGACGCCAGTTTTTTCGCGGCGATACAGCGCGGCCGTCACGGCATTCGCGGCGGCGATGCCGACGGTGCGATCGATGATCGCCACCGGCACGTAACGCGGCACGCCATCGCCAACTGTCGCGATCATCGACGGCAGCCCGATTGCGCCTTGGATCAAATCGTCATACGCCGGCTTCGCTGCATATGGCCCCGACTGGGCATAGCCGAAGACGCCAACATAAATAAGGCGCGGGTTAAGCGCCGAGAGGATCTTCCACGTGAGCTTAAGACGCGCCATGGCTTGCGGTCGCACGTTATAAATCAGAACGTCCGCGCCCTCGATCAAACGTAACAACGCCGCATGGCCTGCCGGGTGTTTGAGGTCCAGCACCATGCTGCGCTTATTACGATTTACATGCAGAAAACCCGCACCCATGCCCGGATTTCGCATTGGCCCGATCCTGCGCGTGCTGTCGCCGAGCGGTGGCTCGACTTTGATGACATCCGCACCCAGATCACCGAGCGTTTGTGTGGCAAAGGGACCCATCAGCACGGTGGTGAGATCGATCACGCGCACGCCGTCGAGTGCGCCGCTCATGGTGGGGTCTGCAATGGGGCTGAATAGAATTTTGATTCGATCATTTTTCAATGGGCTCAATAAAAAGAAGGCACCCCTCAACCCTCGCGGAGAGGGCTAGGGTGAGGGGCTGGGATGTCGTGCATCCTCAAAAATTCGCATTAACTCTACAAGCCTTGCGCGTCGGCGGCGAGAGCCATCTCCCATGACCAGCGAACTTCTTCTTCTTTGAAGAACAAGGCCTCCTTGCTGCGCCGTGGCAGATGTTCGGCCAGCGCCGTGTAGTTCGTCGACGCAATGACGATGATCTCGGCCAAGGCGCCTCGGGATTGGCGGGGCAGATCCTGATAATCCGTCGCGATGATGTATTGATGTTCGAGTAAGGCATTGACGGTCATTTCAAGCAGCGGCGGTTGCGCATCTGCCGCGGCTGCGAATACGCCGCGCGCCGCGCGTTCGACGCTGACGCGATAATCCGCAACGGCGATTGCCATCGCCTGAGTGTTACCACGCCGGACCATGGCTTCGGCTTCGGCGAGCCGTTCGCGCGCAAAATTGAGATCAAGCGCAACCTGGGCAGTGATAGGTCGGGTGAGCTGCCAGATTGCTTGTTCTCGCCAGCGCTCCAAGCGGTACAGCGGACTATCGGGCGTAATACCGGCGGGAGGTAGCCAGGGGATACCTGCGAAGGCGTTCAGCATGCTGTGGCCCGCGAAGTTGTTAGTCGAATACAGCAGGCCGCACAACGCTAAGATCCCGCGCCTACTCATTGCGCGGAGACAGCGCGCGCAGAAGCTAATGTCACGGTGTCTTTCACTTCGAGCATGAAGCCGAACACGCGCGGCTCACCGCGTGGCGCCACCTGTATAAACAAGGCGTAAACCCCCGGCGATGGAAAGGTGTAGTGCACCGGCACACGCGGCCCGGGAAAATTAAGTTTCGGTGATCCAGACATCATCTTCAGCATCATGTCCGCGGCTTCCTGCGCATTCATCGCATGCCCGTGCATCGCCGCCATCATCGCCGCCATCTCAGGGGTATAGCTGTGGGTGTGCCCGAAGTTTTCGCCATCGATCCGCCATAGCGCGACGTGCGCTTCGGTGCCGAGGAAGAGTTTTAGATCGGTAACCGGTTGGCCGTCACGCGCAAGTTCGAGGATGAGTTCGGTCTCCGCGCCAGCGACGGGTTGCGCGGGCGATACCGCCAAGCGCGCGCGATATGGCCCGACGGTCTGCTCGCGCGCGAGGTTAATTTTGACGACATCCTCGTCGTGCGGATTGCCTATCGATAAATCAAACTGCTTGATCCACGTGCGATCGCGATACACGAATTCGCTGACGATCCGATAGTGACCCACATGCGGGAATCGATACGGAAAATGCAGCGTGGCGGCGGTCAGATCCGCCGCCGTCAGCGCCAGAAAATCCTCATGATGAATGTGTGCAAAACTGCTGAAATCGCGCGCGACGATAAACGTATGCAGTACCCGTTCGTGAATCACTTGCAAATCGTGCAGGGGTTCGCCGGTCGCGGTGTGGCTTAGGTGAAAGGTGAGTGTCGCTTCGTCGCCAGGGCCTGGTGCGGGCGGCGCTAGCGCAAGGTTGAGACGATAGGGTCCGGCGGGCGCGCCATCGAGCGATGTCACGGCCTGCTTACTACAGGCGCTTGCCAAGGTGAGCAGGACGAAGAGGCTGCAGTCGCGCACGGCCCGCGCCAGCTTCGTCACTCGCGAGCGCGTTCCCACGCTTACAATCGACGTGAGTCGCGACTCATTGCTTGGCGGTAGTGGTGGTGCCGCCGGTTTCGAAAATTAAATGCCCAGCAGCTTCCTGCGCTTGAATTCGCGCGTCGAGTTCCGGCGCGATCACGATCTTGCGGACGGCGGGAAACTTGTCGCGATACAGCAACGGACGCATGAAATATTGATCGGGTTCGCGGATCAAGGCCTGCGATTTGCTGGGTTCGACCAGCCATTCGCGGCGCATGAATTCGGGCGTGAAGATCATATCGGCCTGCTCGGCAGTCCACGAATGCGGGTTGTGCGCGTCGTGCACGCTGTAACTGATGATGTCGTGCGGCAGGTCCCAATACGTCGACATCAGCGCCGCGTAGCCGAACTCGCCGCGTGCTGGATTTTGTTGTTTGGCGTTACGCACTTCAACCATGATCAATTCGCCCTTGTGGTCATATTTTTCCGTGCGTAGCGGATAGAAGTTATGTTTATCGACCCAGAATATCAGCGTCTTCTCGTTATAGCCCGGCACCCAATCCGATTTCACTTCGGCCTTCAGCACCCAGCAATCAACACCGCCGTCCGCGGTATAAAATGGATATTGCTCGCCCATGGGTTTGATGGCCGATGTCGCGTACTCGACGTAGCCCTTGGGGGGCTCGTTTAAGATGATGTGTTGCCGCGTATTGGGGAAACGCACGGTTTCGTGAATGACATCAGTGCCGAGTAGGCTCCAGTCCAATTCCCACGGGTCGCGTCCGATCAGGTCATCAAACGTTTGTGCATTGTCGGGGAAGCGCTGATCGCGGCGCGGTTGCGGTTGTCGACGCACGCGGCGCAGCTGCGGCGAATAGATGAAGAAATCCATCTTGGTACTGAATTTCTGATCGGTGCGATACAGGATCCACAGTTGTTGTTCCGCTTCCGCTTCCGGCGGAAAGGTGCTGAACAGTGACCAGCGTGAATGCACATCGCCGACGTTAATGCCACGCATATAGCCGTCGAGTCCAGGCGCCGCGGATTGCGTGACGTAACCGACCGAGACGCCTTGATTGATATAACCGGAACTGGTGATGACCCCGAACACATCCACTAACGAATA
>JAYUEZ010000068.1:0-7163 GCA_043738965.1 Gammaproteobacteria bacterium | reverse complement strand
CTCTTCGACGACGCCGACCGGCGTGGTCGAGATCTTCACGCTACTACCGCTTTGATCGGTGCGTGGCGCGACGATGACTACATGATGTCCCGCACCGCGCAGCGCATCGCGCAGCGCGAGCAAGCCGGGGGCCTGATAGCCATCGTCGTTGGTCAACATAATCGTCAATGCGCGCTGGTCGGCAGCGACACTGAAGGAGCTTCCGAGCATAAACGCAATCAACGCAGCCGTTCGCAACAACACTTTGGACATTAACTCGCACTCCGCTGAACACGTGGCTCTTGAGTCTAATTAACTCGCGTGGGTGCCGCTACCGTGCTCTGCTTACCTGCGCTTAAGAATTCGCACGAAGCCGAACGTCGGGAGGTGCTGAAAGCCGGTGGTTGGGGAGTTCGTGGGCTACCGCTTCGCGATTCATCCTTGAATCGCGAAGCTGCCGCGCGAGGCACGCCCACGAACTCCCCAACCACCGGCCTGATACGACTGCGACTGTTTTCGATTCCTTGTTGAAAATTTACTCGACATCTCGGGTCACTGTCCCGTAATAAATGATGGCTAAAAATTGAATCGGCATTTTAATTAAGCGCTCCGGGCCATGCGGAATATCGCCCTGAAAGGTCAGCGCGTCACCCGGCTTCAACATGAAGCGATTGTTGCCGTGACGGTATTCGATACGGCCTTTAAGCATGTAAATAAATTCAGTGCCTTGATGCTGGAAACGCGGGAATACTTCGCTTTGATCATCGAGCGTAATCAAAAACGGATCGAATAATTTGCGTGGCCCTTGGTCGTACGCGAGCAGTTCGTAGGTGTGACCACGTTTGGTGCCGCGCCGGACTACTTTCATGCCCTGCCCTTGCGGCACGTAGCGCGCCGCGCCCTCGGGGAGATCGTAGTCCTTGAATAACGCGGCCAGCGACAGCCCCACCGCGCGGCACACGCGCGCCAAGGTATCGATACTTGGCATCGCCTGATCATTCTCGATCCGACTCAACATGCCGCGGCTGATCCCGGATAGCACGGCGACATCTTGAATCGTCAATTGTTGAGACTGACGATGCGTCTTCAGCGTCGCACCAAGATAAGCGCCAATTTGCGGCTCACTGCGCGCGCCACGCGCGGTGGTTTTAACGCCGCGAGCCTTCGTCGGCGTCGGATGTGCGACCGCGCGCTTGGGCACCGCGCGCCCGGTCAAGGGTTCCGACCTGGGATCCATTGGGTGCCGGCCAGCGGTACCCCCGCCATCGCCGCCGCTTCGACGGTCAGCGCCACCAGATCTTCGGGTTCCAGATTATGGACATGGGATTTGCCGCAGGCGCGGGCGACGATTTGCGCTTCCATCGTCAGCGTTTTCAAATAATTCGCCAAGCGCCGTCCACCGAGCACCGGATCGAATCGTTTAGCGAGTTCGTCGTTCTGGGTGGTGATGCCGGCCGGATCATTCCCCGCTTGCCAATCATCGTAGAAACCCGCGCGGCTGCCGAGTTTTTGATACTCGGCATCGAAGGCCGGACTGTTATCGCCCAGGGCGATCAGGGCCGCGACGCCGATGGAGACCGCGTCGGCACCCATCGCGAGCGCTTTCGCGACATCCGCACCGGTGCGGATCCCGCCGGAGACGATCAATTGTACTTTGCGATGCATATCAAGCTCGGTCAGCGCTTCAACCGCTTGGCGCAATGCCGCGAGCGTTGGTATTCCAACGTGTTCGATAAACACGGTTTGCGTGGCAGCGGTGCCACCTTGCATGCCATCGAGCACGATCACATCCGCACCGGCCTTCACCGCGAGCGCCGTATCGTAATAGGGGCGGCTCGCTCCAATCTTGATATAAATCGGCTTTTCCCAATCGGTGATTTCGCGGAGCTCGCGGATTTTTATTTCGAGATCATCGGGACCGGTAAAGTCGGGATGACGACACGCGCTGCGCTGATCAATATTGGGCGGCAGATCGCGCATGGCGGCGACGCGCGGGCTGATTTTTTGACCCAGTAGCATGCCGCCACCGCCGGGCTTCGCGCCTTGACCGAGAACCACTTCGATCGCATCCGCGCGGCGCAGATCATCTGGATTCATCCCATAGCGCGACGGCAATAGTTGATACACCAAGGTCTTCGACGACAATCGCTCTTCCGCGGTCATGCCGCCATCGCCGGTGGTCGTGCTGGTACCCGCCGCGGTCGCGCCGCGACCCAGCGCCTCCTTGGCCGGCGCCGACAAGGAGCCAAAACTCATCCCCGCGACCGTAATGGGAATTTTTAGCTCGATGGGCTTTTTAGCGTAGCGCGTACCGAGCACGACATGGGTGTCGCACCGCTCACGATAGCCTTCGAGCGGGTAGCGAGACATCGACGCGCCAAGAAATAGCAAGTCATCGAAGTGCGGAACATAGCGCTTCGCGCCCCATCCACGGATGTCGTAGATCCCTTCGGTTGCCGCACGTTGGATCTCGGCGATGACATCGCGATTGTACAGGTGAGATTCGATGAGGCCGGGAGGTTTAGTTGTCATAACGATTGCTCGCGTTAAGAAAACTCTGCAAAAGGCAGCGCTTCTTTAATACGCATCCGCATGGTCCACATTAAAGTGATACAGCTTGCGCGCTGAACCGTAACGTCGAAATTGGCGTGCCGGCAGTGCAATCCGCGCCGCCGCCAGCAGGGCTTCGAGCCCTTCGACATGTTCGGTGCGCATTTCTTTTTCGATACAGTCGGCGCCGAGATCGGTGATGTTGCCTCTGACATAGATCTGCGCTTCATACAGCGAGTCACCCAGCGCCGGTCCCGCATCGCCACACACCACGAGACGACCGCGCTGCGCCATGAACGCCGACATATGCCCCACCGCGCCTTGCACGACGATGTCGAGACCCTTTAGCGAAATTCCGCAACGCGCGGAGGCATCTCCTTCAATCACCAACAAACCACCGCGCCCCGTGGCGCCCGCGGACTGGCTTGCGTTACCGCGTACGCGTACCACCCCCGACATCATGTTTTCCGCCAATCCAGTCGAGGCATTGCCATTGATTGTGACGGTCGCGTATTTATTCATCCCGGCGCAGTAGTAGCCGACGTGGCCCGCGATCTCGACCGTGCATGGCGCATTGATGCCGACCGCGACAGTGTGCTCGCCAGCGGGGTTCAGCACCTTCCACTCAGTCGATGGGCCGTGCTCGGGCAGGTTGTGCAGCGCCTGATTAAGCTCACGCACCGTGTGCTGGGTGAGATCGAAAACGTATCCTAAAGCGCCCATACCATCCCTCGAACGTTAACTCGCCTGCGCAAACCTGGCGCGTGCCGCCCGCGCCTGGCCGCCCTTTTCCCACACATAGACCGTCGCTGGTTCAGGCTCCCACACCCGCGCTTGTTCGACGCCGGGAAGTTTGGCGAGCGCGCGATATTCGGACGCCATCGCGACCCACTCCGGCGTCTCCGCCATCACTGCCGGCTTGCACGCAATGGGGTCGCGCAACACCGCGAAGCCATCGCTGGTCCCAATCGTAAACGTAAAAAAGCCATCGAGATCTTTCAATGCTGCATAGAGCGCCGCTTCCAAACTCAAGCCGTGCCGCATTTGGACGTCGAGATACTGGGCCGCGACTTCCGAATCGTTTTCGGTACGAAACACGGCGCCATCTTTCGCGAGCTTGCGGCGCAATCGATTGTGATTGGATAACGAACCGTTGTGCACCAGACAAAGATCGCTGCCAGTCGAAAACGGATGCGAGCCGGCCGTGGTCACCGCTGATTCAGTCGCCATCCGGGTGTGCCCGATAGCGTGGCTGCCCTGCGCCGCGCTGAGTTTAAACAAGCTTGCGACTGCCGCGGGTAGCCCCACTTCTTTATAAATCTCGATATGGCGCCCGATACTGACGACCGCATAAGGCGCGGTGGTGCGTAGAAGATAACGACGCACGCTTGCTTCGTCCGCGTTCAGCGTCAATAAACAATGGGTGTGGATCGGCCGAAAGTCGATATCCACCATGAAATGCCGCCTGAGATCCGCGGCCACTTCGGCCCACTCGAAATCCGCAGCCGCGTTTTGCAACACGATCTTGATCCGCCCCAATGGTTGCGGATCGCGGTAGATCGCAAAACCTGTACTGTCTGGGCCGCGCTGTGTCATTTCTAGCAGCATCGGTTCGAACAACGCGCCCAGATGACAATTTAGCGTGGGATTTTTTAAATAGAGTCCAACTATTCCGCACATGATTCGGTCCTTTCCCGATCCTCTCTTTGCGAGCGAAGCGAAGCAGTCTTTCGCCCTAATTTCGTCACGCGAGGCGCTCCCTCACGATCTTCTGGCCGTTTACCTAATAAAATTCCAAGTAACGATTCACTTCCCAATCCGACACATGCCGGGAATATTCCACCCACTCCATACGTTTGACCTTGACGAACTCCGCGATCACATCCGCCCCTAATTGCTGCGCGAAAAGCGGATCGGATTCCAATGCATCCAGCGCTTCGGTCAGCGACTGCGGCAGCAGCCCGATCCCGCGCTGCTTTAATTCGGCTCGCGACATTTCGTAGAGATTCACATTCTGTGGCGGCCCGGGATCGAGCTTGTTGGCAACACCGTCCATGCCGGCGGCGATGACCGCCGCCGCCGCGAGATAGGGATTGCAACTCGGATCAGGCAATCGACACTCCAAGCGACCGTACGGGATACGCACCATCGAGGTTCGATTGTTATCGCCATAGGTGATGTACGCGGGCGCCCACGTCGCGCCCGACAACGATTCACCCACCACCAAGCGTTTATACGAATTCACCGACGGCGCGAGCAACGCACACAGGCCACGGGCGTGCTTCAACAAACCCCCAAGAAAATGGTAGCCGAGCTTGGATAACCCCATGCCCTGTTTATCTTTGTCATCGTGAAACAGATTCCTGTTAGCGGCGTCGGCGAGCGACAGGTGCATGTGCATGCCACTGCCGGTACGGTGACGAAAGGGTTTCGGCATGAAGGTGCAGATGAGTCCCATATCGCGCGCGATCTCGCCAGCGGCCATGCGGAACAATACATACCGATCGGCGGCGTTTAGCGCGTCCGAATAGGTGTAGTTGATTTCGAATTGACCGTTCGCGTCTTCGTGATCGATTTGATAGATGTCGAAGCCGATCGCTTGCAATGACATCACCAAACGTTCAAGCATTTCGCGGCTGCGCGACAGGCCTTTGTAGTCGTAACACGGTTTATCGAGAACGTCGCTGGCATCGGCCGGACCAATGCTGCCATCGTCACGCCGGCGCAAAATCATGAACTCGGGTTCGATCCCGATATTGACCGTCCAGCCCTTGGCTTGGGCTTTGGCCGCGGCCTGCTTTAGCACTAGCCGCGTGTCAAAGGGATACGGTTTTCCGCGCACCGTGCCTTCGCACACGATGCGCGCGTAGCCGGGCTGCCAGGGCACGAGCGACAAGGTACTCAAATCACCGATGGCCATGTAATCAGCATCATGCGGACCCATGGCCATGCCCCACACCGCGAAACCAGCGAAGCCCGCGCCCGTGGTTAAGATATCTTCGAAATGCGAAACCGGCACTGATTTGGTCTTGGCCACACCGTGAATGTCGACGAATTGCGCCAACACGAAGCGCACGTCGTTGTCCTTCAGAAATTTCTGCGCTTGTTTTAAGTTCATGAGGCGCCTCCCGTTAATGCTGGGTTGGAATATTCCGCAAAGCCGACGACGGCGCCACCGAACTCGCGCGTCAGCTCGGCTAGGGTGGTGAAGAGATAAGGGCCATCAGCAGGCGCGCACACCACGCGGTAACGCGAGCCAGCGGGTTCACGATAAAGCCCCACTTCAACGCCGGCGAACAACGTAGGAATCCAGGCGTCGGCTGCGAATTGCGTGAGATCGAGCGCGCACAATTCGGCCAGGAGAGGTGCGGCACTCACGCCGCCGAAGGCGATCTCTGCAGCGTCGTAGTTCTGCACCATGCAGGGAAGCGTCGCTGCGTCGAGTGCCAAGCGATTCGCCGCAGCGGCATTGATGTCACCGCCCGCCAACACTTGCTGAGCACCGATGCGCGCTACCCAACAGCCCTCGGCGGTGAGGCGCTGCATGAGACGTGGATTGGGCAGTGCATTGCTACTCAACCATGAATCGCACCCTCGTCCCACGATCAATTTTTTACGCAACGGACTGAGGTCAGCGAGATACCCGACCGCTGCCGCCGTTTCAACCCGGGTCAGTGCGACGGTCATGCTCGCCACTTCCCCGAAGCGAAACGCGTCCGGCGCAAAGCAGGGCAGCAAGGGACTGGCACTCATGCTGCCGCCTGGCGCGCATTTTTCGGATCATAAAATGGCGTGCTGACGAGATGTGCGTCGGCATACGCGCCATTGGTCAATCGAATGCGCATGGCCTTGGCACGCGCCGCGGTGTCTCGGTCGAGTACCGCCAGACCAATCGTCTTGTTGAGTGTTGGGCTATAACCGACGCTCGTGACCCGCCCCTGCACGGACTGGTTGTCGATGAGCAAATGGCATTCTTCGATTGGCGCGGCGAGATCAACATGCGTCGACTCAAAACCGATCAGAACGCGCTTGGCATGCTCGCGCAAAGTCTCGAGTGCCGCTTTGCCGAGAAACTGCGGCTTCTTGAAGTTGACCAGCGCGGCCAATGGCGTCTCGAAGGGATGCATGACGCCATCGGTATCCTGACCCACGATGAGATGTCCCTTCTCCAAGCGCAGTAGGCGCTGAGTCTCGACGCCGAATGGCAGGATGTCTTCGGTCTCACCCAGTCGCATTAGGTCACGCCACAATTGCCGCGCCTCGGAGTAGGCGAGATGAATCTCATAACCCACTTCGCCGACAAAGCCGACGCGCATCATGCGTACTTTCAAGCCGCTGAACACGGTCTCGCGGATGCCGAGGAATGGGAATGCCGACTCCGCGAGATCCTGTTGCGTAACGTTGGCGAGCAGCGCGCGCGCCCGTGGCCCGGCGATATTGATCGCCGCCACCTGGCGCGTGACGTCGACAACCTCGACGTCGAGTTTGAACAGCGCGGCGATCTGCGTCAGCTGCCGATAGCTGGCCGCCGCATGGCTCGATCCGGCCGTTACATAAAAATGGTTTTCACTCAAGCGCGCCGCCACTCCGTCATCCACAATGATGCCGCGGTGGTCGCACATCAGGATGTAGCG
>JAYUEZ010000067.1:0-2714 GCA_043738965.1 Gammaproteobacteria bacterium | reverse complement strand
CACGAGCTCGAACTTGCCGTGGCGGCCGACGGCACCATTCTCGGCCTGCGCGACCGCATGATTGCGAACTGTGGCGACGCGCGTATCCCCATCTATGTGAGCTTTGCCATGCCCTGGCTCGGCATGATGTACCTGCCGAATGGCTACGTGATACCGAACGTTGACATCGATTTAACCTGTGTCGTCACCAATAAGGCAGGGCTTACGCCGAGTCGATCGTTTGGATCCTTCACCGGGCGATTCGCGATCGATCGCATTGTGGATATCGCGGCGTTCCGCTTAGGGATTGATCCCTTGGTGATGCGCGAGAAGAACTGCATCAAAACCTTTCCGTACGTGACGGCGACTGGGCTTAATGTGGATTCCGGCGATTTCGTCGGCGCGCTTAAAAAGCTAAAAGCCGCAATCGACTACGACGCGTTTCGCGCTGAGCAGCAAGCCGCGCGCGCGAACGGACGCTACCTTGGACTGGGCCTAAGTCTGGGCATCGAATTTTCAGGCTTGTCATCGCAGATTTTGGTCCCGATGGAACGCCAACCCGGCTTTGGCGTAGCCACGATCCGCTTCGATGCCAACGGTCAGGTCCAGGTCGCGCATGGCGATCAGCCCCAGGGGCAGGGGCACGATACGACCCTTTCGCAGGTGGTTGCCGACGAACTGGGGATCACGCCCGATGATATTTATGTGATTTCCGGCGACACCCAGGCAGCACCGTTCGCAGCTGGCACCTTGGCTTCACGCATGGGGGGCTACACGATCAGCGCCGCGGTGATGGCCGCGCGTGGTTTGAAACCCAAGCTGATTGCGATTGCGCGACATCTGCTGCAGCTCACCGTCGACGACTCAGCGTTTGAATTCAGTGCTGGCGCAGTACGCTTGATAGCGAGTCCGGAGCGGCACATCTCCTTGCAGCGGATCGCGGAAACCGCGTTGTTGGCGCCCACTGAATTGCCGCCAGGCATGGAGGGCGGCTTGGACCACACGGCACATTTCGAAGCGGACACCACCGGCATGCACAGTTGCAATGTGCATGCGGTAACGGTCGAAGTATTTCCGGACAGTGGGCGCTTCAAGATTTTGCGTTACGTCGCGGTGGATGATGCCGGGCGCCCGATCAATCCCACCATCGTGCGTGGGCAATTGCATGGCGGTATTGCCCTCGGGATCAGCAATGCCTGCCTCGAAGAATTTGTCTATACCGCGGAAGGCGATCAACTCACGCGATCGCTGCAGGAATACCTCATCGCGTCGGCGCGCGACCTGCCGCATATCGAGACCCATGAGCATAATGTGCCGACGCCACACAATCCGTTGGGTTCGAAAGGCAAGGGTGAAGGGCCAACGGGCATGGTGCCGGGAGCGTTAGGCAATGCGTTGGCCGATGCGTTGGCGCCGTTTGGCGTGCGCATTACCGAAATGCCGTTTACACCGGAGCGGCTGTGGCGGCTGATCGAGGCTGCGCGCTCAGTAACCGCTGCTGCGAATCACGATTCGGCTCTAACGCGTGGCGCCAATTAAATTCATCATTGAAGCTATCGCAACCGCTCAGCCAAAGTGACAGACGTAATCGACGGTTTCCATCACTTCAATTTCGAATCGACTATCGCCAGGCACCTTAAAACTGGTGCCAGCCGCGTAGTCCTGCCAAGCCGCGGCGCCGGCTAATTGAACTCGGCAACGGCCGCCGAGGATTTCCATCAACTCCGGCGCGCCAGTATTGAAGGTCAGCCGGTTTGGGAAAATTACGCCCACGGTTTTCTTCGTGCCATCAGGAAATAACACGGTGTGGCTGACGCATTTGCCGTCAAAATAAATATTCGATTTTTTAACAACCGAAACGTGGTCGAATTGAGACACGTGAGCTCCTTGAAGATCGCCGATGAAGGATGGGGAGTTTAGTGGGGATGCAGTTCCGAATCGAGTACGAAGCGCGGCAGGCTAAGCGCGGCGAGTGCGCCGAAGACGAGCAACCCGACGATCATGCGGAGCGCAAGATCGTAATTGCCAAAGCGATCGAAGAGACGTCCTGCTAGCGCCGGACCCAAGGCAATGCCACTCCAAAAGCAGGCATAAATGGTCGCGTACAGAAATCCATAATTACGTAGTCCGAAATAGCGTGAGGTGAGATACGCGAGGAGATCGACTTCGGCGCCAAGCGACAAGCCGATCAAAAACGCGGCCACTGGCGCCTGGTCAGGCCCACCCGCGGCGAGTAGCGCACAGCCCCCAGCCGTAATCGAGAAAATCACCGCTGCAACGTACGGCGCGAATACGCGATCGATGAGCCAGCCAATCCCGACGCGGCCGAGAATGACGCCGACACCGATCATCGAGGCGATATGCGCTGCGCTGGCGGCGGCAACGCCGGCGTCGCGCAGCAGCGGGACGAGATGCACGACCAGCGCGGAGCAGCCGATCGAAATACCGGTAAAGCCCACCGCAATCGTCCAAAATGCGCGGGTTCGAAGCGCGTCTCGCGGCTTCATCCCCGCCAGGACCGGCGCGATTCGCGTAGCGAGTGGCATGCGGCCGAGAAACCAATACACAAATACCCACGGCGTGATCGCGAGCAACGCGAGCACTTCAAAGCCGTGGCGCCAGCCGTGCAGCGTGATGGTTTCAAGCATGAAGGGTGGCAGGACGACTGCCGCGGTGCCGGGGCCGGCTAAGGTGATCCCTAACGCCAGGCCGCGCGCCACGTCAAAGTGGCCGGC
>JAYUEZ010000066.1:0-18831 GCA_043738965.1 Gammaproteobacteria bacterium | reverse complement strand
TTGCCAAAGAGGTGGACGTGTTTATTCCGGTGGTGGCGCGGATCCCCGCGGCGGCGTTCGCGGCGCCCCGCCTCAAACTCGTGCAGCAATACGGTGTTGGTCTCGATAGCGTCGATATCCCGGCGGCGACGCGCGCTGGCGTGCTGGTTGCGAACGTACCGAGCGTCGGAACGGGCAACGCCGAGTCGGTGGCGGAACTCGCCATCGCGCACATGTTGATGCTGTCGCGACAGATGCCGACCGCGTTTCGCCGGTTTCGCGAGAAGCGCATTAGTTCGCCACTCGGTAATTGTTTATGGCGGAGCACTGTACTGATTCTCGGCTATGGCGGGATCGGGGCAGAAATCGCGCGTCGTCTAATGGGGTTTGGGGTGCGCCTCATCGCGGTCTCGCGTCATGGGCCGAGTGGGGCGCGTGTGCATGATCCGGCGGTGCACGTCGACTTGCATGTTGGCGCCGCGGCGCTCGGCGAGGTGGTCGGCGAAGCGGATTACGTGGTTGTCGCGGCGCCAGCGTCGCCGGAGAATATCGGGCTCGTTGACGCTGCAGTGTTCGCGCGGATGAAACCAGGCGCGTTTATTGTCAATATCGCGCGTGGCCCTGTGATCGACTACGACGCCTTGCTCGCGGCGCTCCGCGAAGGCCGAGTCGCCGGTGCCGGACTGGATGTGTTCTGGCAGGAACCCTTCGATCCCGATGATCCGCTGTTGAATGAAAACGTGATCGCGACGCCCCATGTGGGTGGTGCGACTGAACGCAGCCTGACGGGAATTGGTAAGGCGGTGGCGGCGAATATCGACTGCGTGCGTCGCGGCGAATTTCCGCCGTGTTGTATCAACCCGGAAGCGGGGCGGAGCCGGCTTGGTTTCTCGGCGTAAAAGGCGCCGATTGCTACAAACTCGATCATCCAGTCAAATAAACACATCGATCAAAATAAGTAGGGAGCTCGCGCATGCAATTCGGAATAGGCGTTAGCACGCACATCAACAATTGGGACATCATCCGTTACGCCGAGGAGTTGGGTTACGACCGCGCGTGGATCGGCGACTCGCAGATGATCTGGTCGGATTGCTACGCGACAATGGCGCTCGCCGCGCATCACACGCAACGCATTCAAATCGGCACGGGTGTGTCGATCACAGGCACGCGTATCGCACCGGTGACCGCGCATTCCATTGCGAGCATCAACGCCCTTGCACCGGGACGCACGTTTCTTGGGCTTGGCACAGGCCATACGGCGATGCGTGTGATGGGCCAGGATCCGATGCGGGTCGGCGAATTCCGCGAATACCTGCGCGTGGTTCGCGCGCTACTCGACGGCGAGGCCGTTGACTACACCTATCATGGCAATACGCGCGAGATTCAATTCCTGCATCGCGACCGGCACTTCATCGATCTCGACCACCGTATTCCCATTTACGTTGCCGCAAATGGTCCCAAAGCCTTGGAGGCGACCGGCGCGTTTGGCGATGGCTGGATCACCGTTGGCGGTGAACCCGAAGTCGTCGCGCCTAAACTAGCTCATATCAAAACCGGCGCCGCCAAAGCGGGTCGCACGCTGCCCGCGAATTTCCACACGGCCTTCATCAGCTCGAGCTGTGTGCTGCGGCCCGGCGATAAGCTGACAGACGATCGCATCATCAACGAAACCGGCAGCTGGGTGGCCTGTGAACTGCATTTCTTCTACGAGGTGTGGAAGGATCTGGGCTGCAAGGACGAAGTGGTGCCGGCACATTTCCAAGGGATTTGGGCTGATTATCTAAAGCACGTCAAAAAAATGAGCCTCCCCGAGCGCTCGCGTTTTCGGCAAATTCACGACGGTCACCTCGTTTACCTGAAACCGGACGAGCGCCGCTTCATCACACCGGAAGCCATCAAGTCCAGTGCGCTGGTCGGCGAGCCCGACGAACTCATCGAACATATTCGCCGTCTCGAAAAAGGTGGCATCAAAGAACTCGATCTGTGGCCGCCAATGGACTGTGAGCGGAAAGTGCTGCGCGATTTTGCGGAGCACGTGATGCCGGCATTCCGGTGAGTGGTTCGCACGGTGCGCTTCTTCTCGGATTTTCCGCTCGGGTATTCGAACAGAGTGACGATTGGTACTCAAATCGGTATCCGAGTACACGCTTCGAATCAGAATGGCTTATCGGCGATCGTACGAGCTGGGCTCGTACGCGCAAGGCCCACGACGAGCCTTGCGTTTGATGGATACGCACGCGCCGGTTGCGACGGACGCGTGCAGGGCTCGCGTGAGGTGGCCTAGACGGAGAGCTAACCGCGGAAAAGCTTGCGGCGCAGATTTGGCAATCCAAGTAGACCGAGACCGAAGAGCGCGATGCTGGTGGGTTCAGGGACTGACGGCGGGGCCAAGCTGGTGTCATTGGCTAATTGCCAATTCAAGATATCGTGATTCTCGAATCCGGACCCGGTACCGCTAGTAAAGCCTACAAACGCATTGTTAGTACCCAGCGCCGCGGCAATATCGATAGGGAAGCTGGTGATTAGGTTCTGCACCGCATTTCCGGCGTCTTGCAAACTGACCGACAGCTTCGACCCGTCATAACCAATCACGGCAGTCCAGATGTCGCCGTTGGACATGCAGCCGAGTTGGGTATGCCCTGAGCCGAAGGTGCACGCGCTCACGCCGTACGGATTGGCCAATGCAGTATTTGTCAGGTTACCGCCGGTATCTACAGCAACGTGATTGCTATCGACGTCGGAACCCCCATTGGCAAATGTGTCGAACTCGATGGCTACGCTATTAGGTACGCCCTGATAGCCCAAGCCACCGCCACCAATGCCCAAACCGGTAGGATTCTGCGCAAGCACGAAGGTGAGTCCATCGGCTGGATCAATGCCACCGGCATTCGTGATCTGGAACTGGAATGTCGTACTGAATGTTGCATTGCTGCCCAGGGTAATGGCACTGGTGCTGTAACCGGCCCCACTTTGGCCACCGTTAGCAGGCGTAAGCCGCAACGCCGTGCCCACTACTGCCGTGCTGCCGACGCAGGTCAATGTGGTGCCGCAGGCACCGGTAAAATCGGAAATGTTAAAGATCACACCCGCCGCTGCGCCGGGTCCATTGCATAGCGCCACTGTCGCGGCGCCTAAAAATATCGAATGCCTGATCGCACGCATGTCTGTTTTCTCCAAGTTCGAATGGCGGATTAAGAGCAATCCAAATACGTCGGCGCGGCGTTCTGATTAACGTTTAGGCGATAACAAGGTAATACGCGCCTGCCGCGTGCCTGCTCTATGACAAACCAAGTGCAAAGTCAGTGCCATTCAACGGTCTCGCCGGAATTGATCGCCAAATCAATTACGTGCAGAACATGCAGTCGCGTTGCGGGAAAGCGACGTAAAGTTTTTGATAAAAGATCGGGCTCCGCGGTTCGGTCGTTGTCAAATTCATTGACAGGTCGGCACCCAAGCCTATTGGAGTGTCCATTTTAGCCGCCGCCGATGAACGCGGTCTCGCGCCGCGCGGCGTCACACCACTCGCGGACAGCGGAAAGGTTCTGTATCGCCGTGACATAGTCTGCTGCCGCGTCGGGTAACGCGATGCCATAGGTGGTGAAACGCATGGCCACTGGCGCGAAAAACGCGTCGGCGATGGTGAAATGGTCGAACAGCAAATCGCCGGGTCCCTTTTTGCTCGCTCGACAGGTGCGCCACAGAGCGAGGATCCGATCGATCTCGCGTTGAACGTCGGGGTTCATGTCGCGGTCGGGTAGCGAGGCGCGGATGTTCATCGGCAAGTTACCGCGCAGCGCCTGAAAACCAGAATGCATTTCGGCGCACGCAGAGCGCGCCAGGCGGCGTGTTGCCGGATCCTCCGGCCACAGCCGCTTCTCCGGGAAGCGTTCGGCCAGCGTTTCGGCAATCGCGAGCGTGTCCCATACGGAGGCGCCATCGATCAGCAGCACCGGCGCCTTACCGGCCGCCGAATAACGCTCGATGCCGATGACCTTCGTGTCTTTACCGAGCATGAGCTGAATTTCTTCGAAGTCGATGCCCGCCTGTCGCGTCAGCACCCACGCGCGCATGGACCATGAGGAGTAATTCTTATTGGCGATGACGAGTTTTAACATGCGCTGAGCGACCTCGGCCGTTCCTATTTACGCCTAGCGGATTCTATCCAAATAGATGCGCATAAAAAGCGACCGACGTGCAGCGCGGCGGTGCGCGGCACGAATTTGTTTCCTCTCCCGCAAGGGGAGAGGGCGAAAATTGCAGCGTCCCATGCCACTCGCCACCCTATACTGCGCACTCGGCAACGGGGAGAAAGCGCGATGTCTTCAATGAAGGATGAGCGGTTGGGCGTGGTGCTGTCGACGGTCACCGAGGCGGAAGTCAGCGAATTAATCGAACTCGGTCAGCTCGCGGAATTGCGGGGCTTTGATGCGGTGCTCGTGAATGAAGGTCGTGGTGATGCATTGGCGGCGAGCCAAGCGATTGCGGCCGCGACAACGCGCGTTACGGTCGGCACCAACATCGCAAACCTTTACTTTCGCCACCCCTTCCTGTGTGCCGCCACCGCGCGGACGATTGCGTCACTCTCCGATGGACGCTTGCTGCTCGGTCTTGGCATGAGTCATCGTGCCATGCTCGCTTCGCTTGGCATCGACATGGGCGATGCACGGCCAACGCTCCGCCGCTATGTGGAGTTCGTCAAAAACGCGCTCGCTGGCAAGGCCACGCAGAGCTTTCTTAATCCGCCGCCATCGACGTATCAGGTTCCGGTTTATGTCGCCGGTAATACCATTGAGAGCGCGGCGGTGGCGGGCGCAGTTGGCGATGGCCTCATGCCGTTTCTATCGCCGCTGGGCTATCTACCGAGTTTGATCGAAGCGGCGCATGCGGCGGTTGTTGATGCTGGACGCAATACGGCCGATTTCGGTTGCTGCTTAAGTATCCCAACCTTCGTCGCGGAGGACGAAGAGGCCGCGCGTTCGGCGGCGCGCTACAACCTAGCGTTCTTCGCGCAGCTACCGAACTATCGCCGGCAATGGCGGCGCGCCGGTTATGGCGCGGCCATGGACGCGGTGAAGGAAACGTGGAAATCGGGGCAACGCCGCGAAGCGGCGCGCCAGATCCCGGATGAACTGGTTGAAGAAGTCTGTGTGTTTGGCACCGTTGCGCGCTGTCGCGCCCAACTCGCGAGGTTTCGCGTGGCAGGCGTTGACCTGCCGGTGATTGCCGTCAGTCCGGTGAATGAAGATCGCGTGACGGCGACGCGCAAAGCGCTGGTCGCGCTTGCGCCCGCACGCTGAAATTTCTGCACTTCTTTGGCCGATACCGGAATCGCCATCGGCCGCGTTATCGCTCAACAATTGGTAACACCAGATGCGACGGATGATCGCGATCGTGGCACACGCGATTGATGGCGACGATAAAATCGTTTTCTGACTCGGTCGCGATCACACCGCCGGTATTGGTGTTGCGATCGAAACGCGGAAAGTTGCTGCTGGAGATCTCAAGCCGGATGCGATGCCCGGCGCGGAATAAATTAGCAGTCGCAACGAGATCGATGTGGAGCTCGTAGACGGTGCCTGGTTGAAGCGGCTCTGGGCTCGATAACGAATTCCGATAGCGGGCGCGCAGAATGCCATCGGTCAGAATGATGGCGCGGCCATCCGCGTGTACATCGACCAGTTTGCCGGTGAAATCAGTGTCCAATGCCGATGAGCTCGCATACAAAACCAACGTCACGGGGCCGGTGACTTCAACATCACGCGTCAGCACCGCGCTGGTGTAGCACAGCACATCGGCGCGGGCTTCGAGCGTGCGCTGATCGCGTGGGCCGGCGTTGGCGGCGATAAATAATCCGGGCAGGAACGTCGCACCACCACAAGTGGGGACAGGATCGCGTGGATCGTACGAGTAAGTATCGGCGGGCTCCGCAGTTGGTGCAGTGGCGCTGAGCCCACCATCGCCGCTAACACTGTTCGCGCGTCCGCCGCTGTGCAGATACCAACGCTCGTAACGCGTGTCGAGCAACGGCCAATCTGTTTCTTCGCGCCATTCATCGCGACCCATGATGAAAAGCTTGACTGGCTTGGCGCTCGCGACGCCGTTATCGAGGCCCTTCAACCAATGATCGAACCACTTAATCTGCGCGGCCGTGACATCGGCCACCGCATCATGCGCGAGCAGACCGAAATTATGCTCGGGGTAAACGCCACCGTTGTAACCGTGCACCCAGGGTCCGATGAAAAGGTGTTGGTGAGAACGCGCAGTCGGGCTGCCACCACGCGCTTTCATGCCGACGTAATTGGCGAGCGTCCCGCCCAAGAACAGGTCGTACCAGCCGCCGAAATTAAGTGCCGGCGCCGTGATTTTTTCGTAGTGCTCGCACGGCGCCACGGCGCGCCAGTAGTCGTCATAGGTCGGGTGCGCGAGCCAGTCGAGATAATAGGGCGCGAGATCGTTGAGCTGTGGTGCGTCGTTCAACGGAAGGTGGGCGTAGTGCTTGGCGACAGCATCGGCTGCGACGACTGCGCCAACAAAATCCGCGCCACTCGCGCGCCCTTGGCCGAGCCGACGTACCACTTCCCCCAGCCCGAAGGTCCCGCTCGCCCATTGCAGCATAAAGCCGAGCTGAAACGCGCCGCCTTGGTAGGTCCAGCCGTTGTAATACTGATCCGTGGTGATGAACGGCGCCATCGCGCGCAACGCGGGCGGCTGCTTGGCGGCAGCCAGCCATTGTGTCGCGCCGAAATAAGACGCGCCCATGGTGCCAACCACGCCGCTGCACCAGGGTTGTTTGGCCGCCCAGGCAATGGCATCGACACCGTCTTCGGCCTCTTGGAAATAGGGATTGAATTCGCCGCCGGACGCGTAAGTCCCGCGGCAGTCTTGCACCACCACCACATAGCCGGCCTGCGCTACGCGGAAGATGTCGCCAGACAAGGTCAACAACACCGGATTATCCTTGTTGTACGGCAGTCGCATCATCACCGCGGGCAGGGGCGTGTCCGTGACGGGTCGATAAAGATCGGTGGCGAGTTCGATACCGTCGCGCATGGCAACGCGAATATTTTTTTCGATGGTGATGTTCATGAGTGCAGTTGGAATTGTTGAGAAGACGTTATTCTTGCGCCGAATCGAGGCCAACGCGAGCGTGGAGTCGCCGACCGCACCCAGCACATTGCCATCCAGCATGGACGTTCAAGCTCTCGCCGAAGCCAATGCAGCTCTGCTATGGTTCAGGTCTGAATCGCGTCAAGAGAGGAAACCCATGCGTCCTGCCAAGCCACGAGTGACACCACTCGCGCCGAGCGAGTGGTCGGCCGATCAAAAAAATCTGCTCGAGCCGTTCGTCAAGAACGGGCCGGTGTGGAATGTGTTCAAAACATTGGTGCGGCACACCAGCCTCTTCAAGCGTTGGCTGCCCTTCGCCAATCATGTGCTGTTCAAGCAAACGCTGACGCCGCGCGAGCGCGAGATGTTGATCTTGCGCATTGGTTGGTTGTGTCGCGCGCCTTATGAATGGACCCAGCATGTGCAAATTGGACTGCGTTCCGGTATCAGCGAAGCCGAAGTCGAACGCATCGCGGACGGCCCGGATGCGCCGGGCTGGAGTGAACACGATGCAGCGCTGGTGCGCGCGGCGGATGAATTGCACAGGGATTGCTGTCTCTCGGACACTACCTGGAACACGCTCAGCAAGCGCTATTCAACCGAGCAACTGATCGACGTGGTCTTCACGGTGGGTCAGTACAATCTCGTATCGATGGCGCTCAATACTTTCGGCGTGCAACTCGACGACGACTTGCCACGCTTTCATCGCATCCCCAAATAAACCAAGAGGACAACACCGTCATGCGCATTATCCAAACTCCGAAAGACGTGAAGAATCACATCGGCGAAGAATTTGGGGTTTCCGAGTGGGTCACCATCGATCAGACGATGATCGATAAGTTTGCCGAGGCCACTGGCGATCATCAATGGATTCATGTTGATGTGGCGCGCGCTAAGCAGGAAATGCCGGATGGCAAAACCATCGCTCACGGTTTCCTGACGTTGTCACTAGCGCCGCGACTCAGCGCCACGATTTGGAAGATCGAGCATCGCAGCAGAGGGCTCAATTACGGCCTCAACAAATTGCGATTCACCGCACCGGTGCCGGCGGGTTCGCGCGTGCGCTTGCGGCAAAAGCTACTCGCGGTGGATGACGTGAAGGAGGGCGGCATCCGCATGACCTTCGAGAATGTGATTGAGATTGAGGGTCAAACCCAGCCGGCATTAATTACTGAAGCGTTGAGCATTGCTTATCCGTGAGGGATTGGTGGCTTATTCCCCAGACAATTTCTCGGCGTGTCCTGCTTGGTAATGAATGCTGGAATAGCGGACTCGAGTAGCCGCGCGCGCACTCGAGAAAAGGCGATGAAGAAGCCACATCCCTATGCTTACAGTCTGTTCGCCGACCCAGTTATCCGAAGGTAAGACGACCCGGTAACGGGTCGCCTGGCCCTCAGGTTTTGCCGCTGTGGGATAGGCGTCACGCTGACTTATTGTCGCAAAACCAGTGATTGCCGCTGACTGGCCGGTCGCCGGCCCTCGTGGTACAAAAGGTTGTCGCGAAGGCAGATTTTCTACCAATGAAGAATCCAGATAAAAGTAGACCGCAAACTGCGTCTGTGGAAACACGTCAAACCGACGCGGTATTCCACGTCAATTTGATGGCTACTACTTAGCGCTCATAGATATATGCCGAAAACAACCGCAGAAATCGCCAGGGACCTCGCCAAGCTGAGTCCCGATTGTTCGTTCTTGCTCACGCATCTTATTAGGCAGTCCGATGAACGATCAGCTTCGCAAGCGAAAACAATTCTGGAATCGATTTTGGATGTCGGTGGAACACCGCCGCACTCTGTTCTAAAAGCGAGCGCAAATGGATGGTACGGTACGGCCGACCCATACATTTTCAATCCAGAAACGGAAGCCTACGACGGCCGAAAGAACAATCGAGCCGTGTGCTTCACAGAGAGCACACTCGCAGGGCTAAAAGCACATCGAGACATCTTTGGTGCCAAATATGGAGTCGCATTCGACCGCGACCATCTTTTTGAGCGCGGTGCAAATCCTTGTCTCAACGTCCGCGCGTCGCTTCTAAGGGCCGATGTTCTTAGGCCGATGGAGGACAGAGTTCGTTCGGTGTACAACTTCATCCCAAATCAGCTTCACCCCTTCGTCAATGTCATTCACGAGAGCTTCGATGCTACCCATGAGCGCGAATGGCGAGTGGCAGCGGATATTCCTTTTGCTTGTAGCGAACTCTTGTTCTTATTTTGCCCGGTCGCTGATTTTCCATATTTCGCGTCCATCGCCTCGGCGGGCATACCGGTGCTTTTCGACTTGGCCTGGCTAGATCGAGTATGAGCGCTAACCAGCGCATCGAACTGACGCCGGGAAGAGCGCCCTGCCGCTCCGCAAGTAGTTCGGTGGCCGGCGCAGTTCATGCGCGGCGTTGAGGCCGTAGAAAAAGTCTTATTCGAGAGAACGGGTGCTTGAGATAAGTGATCGCAACGTGCCGACGGTTGCGGTTATTAGAACAAGTTAGCGCGGAAGTGGGGCGAGTATTCGTTTGTGCGTGCGCATCGCACAGTCGCGAAGCGTTTTCGGTAGTGGTTAGACGATGTTCCCAAAGTTGGCGAGCTTTTCGATGTTGTGGAGGAGGCAGAAGAGCTGCCAGTGTGCGTTGACCTTGGTGCGAGAACGCAAGGTGAAGCGGTTGAGTCGTTTGTTATGCCGAAGACTATCGAAGACAGGCTCGACAGTCGCGAAGCGTTGGCTATAGGTCGCGCGACAGTCTTCGCTATCATTACGCTACCGCATTTCGGCGGCGAGCCGGTCAGCGCGGGTCGTAGGCAAAGTCACTCGGCTGATAGTGAGGCTGCGAAGTTTTCGATGGGGTCGCTTTATGATGGAGTGGCGCCGGTTTCGCGGTGTGCCGCACGCGGTTCTCGAAGCGCTGGTCGCGTTGGCGCATCTGATTGTCGGCGATGAGCGCCGTGCTTGGGCGCTTACCGAGAGCGCCGAGATTATCTTTGCTGTGATAGCCGGATCAGCTGTAATAAGAGAAGTCGCTTTAAGATAAGGTTTGAGATCTGCGATGACGGGCATCAACAACGTTTGTTCGGCGCCGCTGCCATGGGCTTGTGCTGCGACAATAATTTGATGCTTGGCATCGACAGCGGCAACGCCGGTGTCGCCTTGGATGCCCCCTTTGTCGGTCGCCATCTTGGCGCTTTGATTATCGGTGCGATTACTTTTGATGACCGTGCCGCGTGCCCCATGACGGTCATGGGGGGGTGGCGAGCCACGCGCGAAGTTGGCCGCGTCATGTGTGAGCCGCTTTAAACGTTGCGCGGCCTTAGCGTCGAGTGCAGGCTTGAGGACGCGCTCGTCCTCGGTTCGATGGCGAGCGCGCATTTGCTGCGCAGCGGCTTCAAGTTTACACGCGTGATGTTCGAAGTCGGCGCGGGTACCACTACGCGATTTAGCAGCGTTGCTGGGCAACTTCACGCCGTCGATAGCGAACATCTCGCGGCCGAGAAGGCCTTGGCGGTCACCGATGGCGGGAGCGCACCGAACACTTTCGAAATATCGTCACCGACCGTGCTGATAAAGCGCGCGAGGGTGGTGAAGTGGGGTTGACTGTCGCCGGACAACGCGACGAAGGTCACTGGCGCAACGCAGGCTTGGGCGATAGCGCGGCTGGAGATAAGGCCACGCGAATAGGCGAACAAGACCACCTTGAGCAGCATGGCGGGTGGATAGGCAGAAGCTCCTGTGTCATCGTTGCGGAAGCGCGCATCAAAATGCGATAGATCGATATCGTGGTCGAGGAGATGATTGAGGGCATGCTCGAAGGTGCCTGGAATCAATGGCTGTTCCAGCACTATCGGCAGAAATCTGGGCGAGGTATCGATACGTTTGTAGCGAGCCATGCGAAATGTCTCCAGCAATCTGATCCTGCCAGATCAGATCGCAGCGCGCGTTCGAAGTTCCGGCGTACGACGCCCATATTTCGACTTTTTCTACAGCCTCGTTGGGCGTCTTCAAAATCGTAACCGATAGGGTTACACTCCCTGAGTGATTCGGAACTTCAAGCACAAGGGGTTGCAACGATTCTTTCTGGAAGGCTCAAAAGCGGGCATTCAGCGCAATCATGCAGAACGCTTGCGCCTGATTCTTGCGAACCTTAACGCAGCCACCGGCCCACAGGATATGGGATTGCCCGGCCTCCGCCTTCATCCATTGAAAGGTGAAAGAAAAGGCACGTGGTCTGTGTGGGTAAGTGGTAACTGGCGAATTACATTTTCGTTCAAAGGCAAAGATGCCGCTGACGTCGACTACGAGGACTACCATTAAAAATGGCTGTATCAAACAAAATGCACAATCCGCCGCACCCAGGCGAGATCATCAAAGAACTCTGTCTTAAGCCGTTGGGTTTAAGTGTCACAGAAGCGGCTGCTGGTCTCGGAGTAAGCCGTAAGCAGCTTTCGTCGGTGGTCAACGGTCGCGCCAGCATATCGCCGGAAATGTCCGTGCGGCTCTCGATGGCCTTCGGAACTTCAGCAGAGGTGTGGCTAAATCATCAACTGCAATACGATCTTTGGCAAGCTAAAAAGCAGAGCAAAGGCTTGCGCGTAGCGCGATTTGCCGCCTAAAGACGCCCAGCAACACAATCGAGCCGACGCGGTGACGGGCTGGTACCCAAGGTTTTGTTCGGTGGCCCGCGCGGCTCATCGGCGGCGTTGGGCTTCATGGCTGCAGCCCACAATGGCGCGCCATGCGTATTTCTAACCCAGCCAAAGGAGATCAGCATGTCTAGTCTTGCGAAGAACACGAAGGCGACACTCATTCCAGTCCTTCGTTACCGCGACGCACCAGCAGCGATCGAATGGTTGTGCCAAGCATTCGGCTTCGAGAAGCTCTTGGTTGTGCCGAACGAGGATGGCACTCTCGCGGCACGCTGGTGCGCGCACTTCGATTGGCTGGTTGGGCGACAAGCCCAAACCGCCTCGGACGCTTTGCGTGAACTGCGCCGGCCACTGAAACAACCGCGTAGCGCCATCGCGCTGATCCCGGCGTCATAACTCATAGTGCTCGGCGGATCTCGGCAATAACTTCGTCGACAGGCCACCCAAGATCGCCATCGAGTTCATAAGCATCTAGTCGCTGATCAAGTTCAACCCTTTGCGCAGTTGTAAGCTGTAGGACGCTCTGATCCGCAGCAATGCTGTCCCACAAATCTTCGACTAGCTTGATACGGTCACCGACGGGTAGGTTACGTAAATGTACTTCCATCTCGACACCTCGAGTTTCGCGTAAGGATCGCCCCGTAGCATCGCTTAGCCAATTCCCGCACATAACAGATAAGCATTTATACGCCGCGCCATGCATGGCGTATAAATATCTATTGGACTAAGCCGCCCATCCAACCTGCTTGGGGTCGAGATCACTACGACCGAGCCGTAGGTAAGAGCGCTTGACGATATCCACCTGGCCTACATGCCTTACTCGCATTCAATCGCCGCAACAGCAGTTTTGGCATTTACCGTTTGGGTGGTTGTTGCAAAATTTCTGAATAAGCCTACTTGGGGACGCGCGCTCGCAGTCGCCGTTTCGTCTCATATTGTTCTCGACCTAGCCACTCACGTTCATGACATCGCACTGGGCAGACCGACATTGAGTCGTGGTCCGGAGAAATCAGAAATGGAGCCAGACTTTCTTACCTGGACGGTCCCGACACATCGACGACTTAAAGCGGTGAGTGCCGTCACGGCATGCTCAGAAGCTCACTTGCAGGGACAGGTAGGGCGCATCTTGTCCGGTCTTGTTGGCGATTCTACCTAGCGCGGCGTAGGCGACCGTCAATGCCAGATGCTTGTTGGGCACATAGGCGACGAAAACATCATAGATATCGTTTTCGGCAAAGACCCGCAGATTGTTTGGCCGGGTGCGAAACTCGGCGCCCACGAGCCACGCATCGCTGAGGAAGATCGCCGCACTGCCTTCAAACTGCGGGCTGTAGCCGTTAGCGCGGTCGCCGCCGAAACCTAGAATGCCAAATTGATTCGCGCGCGTGGCGCGAACCACGCTGTTTACCAGCAAGTTGTGTCCGGCGAGCGCGCCGAGATAGAGCTTGGTTGCCGCAAGATAAAAATCGAAGCCGTCGCCGTCACGGGCACCCAATAGCTTCGGCACGAAATCGAAATCAAGGTTGTGCTTGTACTGCACGCCCAACGCGAGCTGTGGCCACGGTTGGTCCTGCGCAAAGATGGCGTCGCCAAAGATCTTGAGCTTCGCACCGACAATGTCCTGCTCGATGGTCGCGCCGGGCACCGTGTCGCCGAGTTCGAAGCGCTGCCGCGCGAACGATAATTCCAGCCGGTCGTAGAGCCCAATCGCGCCGCCGAACGATTGCAGGTTAAAGTCTCCGGTGTCGACATAAGTCGCAAATCCGGTGCCGCCGACTTCGTCGCGCGTGCCGTAGCCCGCGATCAAGGCCCATGGCGCAATGCCGCCGCCGCCAGCCCCCTCTAATTGAGTCACGCCACCGGTCGCGAGGATCCGGCCGCCGCCGAAGGCCGCGCAGGGCACACTGAAACCACCGAACAGCACTATCGCGGCTGCGCAGCTTGCTGACTTTCGGGCCATCTACAAGTCCTCAAGAAACATAAGCGGAAGACCGATAGCTTGTAGCGGTAACTTTGCGTCCCGCTTGAATCGGGCGCGCGCATGCTGACCGGTGTGCCGCGAGACCGCAGATTCACCCATGCGACCGCGCGACTCGAAACGAAGATCAGAAGGAAACAGCTCGGATGATGCGGTTTTTGAGTTTTGCGATCCTTGCGTTGGGTTTAACTGCCTGTGCGCATGGGCCGCGCGCCGACGCCACTCTCTATGAACGCTTGGGGGGCGAGTCCGCGATGATGGAAATCGCCTCTGCAACAGTCGACACGCTGGCCGCGTCACCCGATGGACGGCGGACCATGGACCGAGTCAATCTTCCGCGGCTGAAGAAGAAAATCGCGCAACAGTTCTGCGCGCTGGCCGCCGGCCCTTGTCAGTACAGCGGCGACGACATGAAGCTCGCGCATGCGGGGCTCAAGATTTCGGAGCGTGAATTCAACGCGATCGTTGAAATTCTGCGCGAGGTGTTGAATCGTCGTGGCGTCGCCGAACGCGAGAAAAATGAGCTGCTGCAGCTGCTGGCGCCAATGCAACGCGATATTGTGGTGGTTGGACGTAGTGTGCTTAGGGCGCAGCCGTGCTGCGCTTAGCGACGGCATGCCAGCCGCTAAGCGCCGCGGGTCGGCTGCGCGTGCTGGCGGTCGGTTTTATGCTTAACGCCGGTATCACGCCACATTGTCAGGCCGGTACTGTCGAGCTAGTCGTCCACGATCAACTCGGCGCGGCTCTCGGGGATGCGGTGGTGTTCGTGGTGCCGAAGTCCGGCGCGTCTCCGGCCGGTCCCGCGCCAGCTGTGATCGACCAGGTCGCTAAAGCATTTCTGCCGAAGGTCAGTATCGTCGAGGCCGGCGCCGAAGTGACTTTTCCGAACAAAGATAACATCAAGCATCACGTTTATTCGTTTTCACCCGCGAAGGTTTTTGAACTGAAACTCTATTCCGGCATTCCGGCCAAACCGGTGGTGTTCGAGAAGCCAGGGATCGTCGTTCTTGGTTGCAATATCCACGATGGCATGATCGCTTACGTTTATGTCGTCGACAGTCCGTATCACGCGCTTACCGACGCGACAGGCAAAGCGACATTGACCGACGTTCCGCCGGCCGATTACACCCTTCACGTGTGGCATTTCCGCATGCCGAGCACAGCCGCCGTTAGCCAGCCGATCGCCGTTCGCGCGCAGGGCGCCAGCACCGCGGTGACGCTGAAAGTCGAGCCGGACGCGCCCGTACCACCGCCGCTGGAATAGGTCTGACATGCGTTTGCATCGTCTACGAAGTCGAATCGTCGCGTTCTATACCGTGCTGTCGCTATTGATCTCGGTCGCCGGGCTGGGCGTAATGAACTTCTTCATCAACCGGAACGCGCAGTCGCAGATTGCCGAAGAACTGCTGATCGGCGATCGCGTGTTCCGCCGTACGCTGTCGGACAAGAGCCATCAGCTCGAGCAAGCAGCCAGCGTGCTGGCCGCCGACTTTGCGTTTCGCGAGGCGGTCGCGACCCGCGACCGCGACACGTTGTTGTCGGCATTGGAGAATCACGGCCGACGGATCCATGCGAATCTCATGATGATGATCGATCCAGACGGCAATCTTACCGCGAATACGCTCGACGAGGACGCGGTGCCCGGACGGTTCGGTTACCCCGCGCTGCTCGAGCGAGCACGGGCCAACGGGCGTGCGTCGGGCATTGTGAGTACCAACGATCATCTCTATCAGTTAGTGCTCGTGGCCGTACGTGCGCCAGCGGTCATTGGTTGGGTGGCAATGGGTTTTGCGGTCAATGATTCGGGTGCGCGCGATCTCAGCGCGCTCACTTCCTTGCAAGTCTCGGTGTTGGCGCGCGCCGCGAACAACGACTGGCATCTGATCGCCACCACGATCGACAAGGCGGCACAGCCTCGACTAAAGACCAGTTTGATGCCGTTGCTCACGGCCGCTAACGGCTATTCTGCCCGGCCGATCGTCGTGGCCAAGGATTTAACCCTTTTTGCGCCGCTCACGCTCGAAAACGGCGAGGCCGCGGTCGCCGTGCTCCAGCGCTCATTGCGTGAGGCGCTGCAACCCTTCGATCAACTGCGTCGCCTCCTCGCTGCGCTTGCGGCGTTGGGACTTGCGGCCACGGTGCTCGGCAGTGTGGCGATCGCGCGCGGCATTACTGGGCCGTTGAGTACGTTGTCCGATGTTGCTCGGCGTATCGCCAAGGGCGACTATAGCGAGCCAATCGCGGTGACCAAGCAGGACGAAGTCGGCGAACTCGCGGCGGCGTTGCATCATATGCGCACGGACATCGCCACGCGCGAGGCGACGATCATGGATCTGGCTTATCGTGATCCCCTGACCCGGTTACCGAATCGCGCACTGTTTAACGAGCGTCTGCAGCAGGCGATCCCAACCGCGAAACGCAGCGGTACGGCAATCAGTGTGTTGACCCTCGATCTGGATAACTTCAAATATGTGAATAACACGCTAGGGCACGCGAATGGCGATCTGCTGTTGCAGCAGGTTGGCTTGCGTATCCAGAGTGCACTGATGCGGCAGACGGATACGCTGGCTCGTCTTGGCGGCGATGAGTTTGCGATTCTGCTACCGGCCGCCGATCTCGTTGGCGCACGCGAGATCGCGAATCGTGTCCTGAAGGTTCTTGAGACACCTGTTTCGATCGAGGGCCATACCGTCGACGTGGCTGCTAGCATCGGCATCGTCAGCTATCCTCAACATGGGCAAGATGTTCTGACGTTGATGAGCCGAGTCGATCTGTCGATGGCGGTCGCCAAACGTAATAAGTCTGGATTTGCCGAATACGACGTCAGCTACGATCAGACCCCTGAACGCCTGTCGCTGCTAAGTGAGCTCAGGCAGGCGACCGAAAATGACGAGTTGATTCTGTACTATCAACCCAAACTCGATATCGCCGCGGGACAGATCACCTACGTCGAGGCGCTGCTGCGCTGGCAGCACCCGCGCCGTGGTTTCGTTGCTCCCGATGAATTTATCCCGTTTGCGGAACAGACCGGCTATATCCGCGTGATCACGCAATGGGTGCTCGACACGGCGCTCAAACAAACGGCCGCCTGGCGCCTGCGCGGTCTAGAACTGAATATGTGTGTCAACATCTCGGCGCGCGATCTGCTGAACCCCGACTTAACCCAACACATCGCGCGGCTACTGAAACAACATGGAGTCAATCCCGGCTGGATCTGGCTCGAGATTACCGAAAGCGCGATCATGGATGATCCGATCCGCGCGCAACAAGTCATAGAAGAACTGCACCACATGGGTTTGCATCTGTCGATCGACGATTTCGGCACGGGCTATTCGTCGCTTGCCTATCTCAAGCGATTGCCGGTTGATGAATTGAAGATCGACAAGAGCTTTGTGCTGAATATGAATAAGGACCACGACGATGCCATCATCGTCCGCAGTACCATAGATCTCGGACACAATATGAATCTGAAAGTGGTCGCCGAAGGTGTCGACTGCGAAGAAACTCTGCAATTGCTAGACAAGCTCGGTTGTGACATCGCCCAGGGCTATCACATCTGCCGGCCGCTCGCGGTCGATAAGTTCGAACAGTGGCTCGCCGGCTTCGCGCGCGCGCCACGCCACGCGGCATGAATTGATCGCACAGAGAATCGCAATCAGATCGTCGCTATCGCCCGCGCGGCGGATTGCGCGGAATATCGCGAAATGGCCCCGTGTCCATGCGCGGTTCGCGCGGCAGATCGAGCACGCGCTCGGCAATGATGTTGCGCTGGATCTCGTCGGTGCCACCGGCAATCGAGGTCGCCGGTACCGATAGCAGGATCTCCGCGATGAGCCCAGCGTGCGGACTGTCGGGGCCGGCGAGCATCGTATCGGCGCCGCTGATGAGCGTATGCACATGCGCCGCGCCGCGCGCGACATGGCTCGCGGCAAGTTTGCCCAGCGAGCCCTCCGGACCTTCCGGTCGCCCTTGCTCTTGCGCCACGCGCGCGCGTTGCGCCAACCATTCCGCCGCGCTAGATAGCATTAGCACTCGCGCGAGTTCCTGACGCACGGCGGGATCGTTGATGCGACCGGTTTCGCGTGCGCGCGGCAGCAGCAAATCAACGCGCCCGGTGCGTTGCTGATACCACTTGTAGGGTTCCATCACGGTTGCGATCTCGGCGCGTTCTTCGTCATAAATGCGGCCGGCTCGCGTCGAGGCCTGGCCCCAACGACGCAGCGCGTCGGCGTTGCGGCGTTCGTGCGCGAGTGTGGTCATCGCGATCCGCCAACCATCGCCAAGCTTACCAAGCAAATTCTCGGCGGGAACCTGCGCGTCGGTAAAGAACACCTGATTGAACGAAGCATGGCCGTTCATCTGTTTCAGTGGTTGTACTTCGATACTGTGTTGATGCATGTCGATGACGAAATAGGACAGACCCTGATGCTTGGGCAGATCCCAATCAGTGCGCGCGAGCAACAGGCCCCAGTCGGCATGCTGCGCACTGGTGGTCCACAGCTTCTGGCCATTGATGATAAAGCGCTCACCCTCGAGATCAGCGCGAGTGGTGGCGCCGGCGAGATCAGAGCCGCTGCCCGGCTCGCTGAAGAGCTGACACCAGGTGTCCTCGCCAGTCAGGATGCGGCGCAGGAAGCGTGTCTTATGCGCATCGCTGCCATGTTCGAGCAAGGTCGCGGCGGCGAGTAGGCGAATGCCGATGCGCGCGACACCCACCGCGCCGATCGCCGCGAACTCTGCATCGATTGCCGGCAGCAGCGCGACTGGCAGATCGCGACCGTACCAGGCCCGCGGCCAGTGCGGCACGCCCCATCCGGAGTCGGCGAGGCGATTGCGCCAATCGACGAGGCCCGCTTCCGGATCCCAGTGCGCGCGCAACCACCCACGGACTTCGACTCTCACGTCGTGTTCGTGGTGGGCGGTCATGCCGCTGCTTCCTTGAGTTGCAGATAACGTTCGCGGTGTTGGGTGGCATCTCCCAACAGGACTTCCGAGCTCTTCGCGCGTTTGTACCAGAGCTGCGCATCGTGATCCCAAGTGAAGCCGATGCCGCCATGGATCTGGAGGCACTCGATAGCAGTGCGTATATAGGCATCAGACGCGCAGGCCTTGGCAAGTGCGGCCAGCGCCGCGGTCTCG
>JAYUEZ010000065.1:0-7178 GCA_043738965.1 Gammaproteobacteria bacterium | reverse complement strand
AGGCCATCGGTCGATAGCGCCCGCTCCGCATATCATCTTCGCGTGTCCATTGCAGTTTCACCGGCGCGCGGCCTTTGATGGCTAGCGCAATGTGCACGGCTTCGGCGATGTAATCGGAATCCGGCACGGCGCGGCGTCCGAAACTGCCGCCGGCAAATTGCGTGTGAATGATCACTTGCGAAGGATCAAGGCCGGTGATCATGGCCACCACCTGTTGATCCGTGGTCGGCGACTGCGCGCCGCTCCAGATCTCGCAGGCATCCGCACGCAATTCACAGATCGCGTTCAACGGCTCCATCGTCGCGTGCGCCAGATAAGGAAATTCGTAGGTCGCATCCACCACCTTGGCCGCGCGCGCAAATGCCGCTTCGACATCGCCGTCCTGACGAGCGGGCGCTCCAGCGTGGGCTGCGAGTTCCTTGTACGCTTGCCAGAGTTCCACGCTGCCGCGACGTTCGGCCGCGCGCTCATCCCATTCAACGTTGAGCGCATCGCGACCGCGCTTGGCACTCCAAAAATCTTTAGCGAGGACCGCCACCCCTTGCGGGATCTCGATGATCTCGACTACGCCGACGATTTTCTTGGCCGCGCTGGCATCCCACTTCGCCACTTTAGCGCCAAAGCGCGGCGGATGAGCGACGACTGCCGTCAACATCCCCGGACGACTGAGATCGATCGTGTAGTGCGCGCGACCGGTGGTTTTCTCCAGCGTATCGATGCGCGGCACCCGTTTGCCAATGAAGGTGAACTCGCGCGCTTCTTTCAAGCGTGGTGGGTCCGGTGGCGTTTCAGTGGCGGCCGCGATCGCGAGTTCACCCAACGTCGCATGGCGCTTATCGGCGTGAGAAAGCACACCCTTGCTGACAGTGATTTCGCCGACTGGCACTTGCCAGACTTTGCTCGCGGCACTCACCAACATCGCGCGCGCACCGGCGCCAGCGACTCGCAATTGGGTCCACGAATTCGCAATCGACGACGAGCCGCCGGTGCCTTGCACTGGGCCCCAGTTCAAATTGTTGTAACGCGTGGCATCCGCCGGCGCGAACTCCCAACGCATCTGCGTCCAATCGGCGTCGAGCTCATCGGCGACAATGGTGGTCAAGCCTGTCGTCACGCCCTGCCCCTTGTCGAGGTGCTTGATGATCACCGTGACGACGTTGTCGCTGCCAATTCGAACGAAGTGTCCGAAGCTTGCGATGGAGACTTCAGCGCTCAGTCCTTCGCGAGGGACCCACCCGAGCATAAAGCCCGCGCTGCCCAGGGTGATGACTTGCAGAAAACCGCGGCGCGAGATCCCTGATTCGACTGCGTGCGGGGTGTTCATGCTGACCCTGCTTTTAAGTTGGTCGCGGCTTGATGGATCGCCGCTCGGATCCGGTGATAGGTCGCGCAGCGGCACAGGTTCCCATGCATCGCGGCATCAATGTCCGCTTCGGTTGGCGCGGCGTTCTTGGCCAACAAGGCCGCCGCCGACATGATTTGTCCGGACTGACAGTAGCCACATTGCACGACGTCAAGCATTTGCCACGCGGCCTGGGTCGCTTTACCCGCGGTGGTCGACAAGCCCTCGATGGTCATGACCTTGGCGCCTACGACCGCTTGGAGCGGTGTGATGCAGGATCGCGTCGCGACACCGTTGAGATGCACGGTGCACGCGCCGCATTGCGCGATCCCACAACCGTACTTGGTGCCGGTGAGTCCCACTTGCTCGCGCAAATACCACAGCAGCGGCATTTCCGGATCCGCGTCCGTAGTTATTGGTTTGCCGTTCAGTTCAAATTTGATCGCAGTCACGGTGCGCCTCTAAATCGCGTGCGCTAAACGTAGGGCGGCAATTGCCGCCGCGTCATAGCCCAGTTCGCGCAGAATGTCTTCGGTGTGCTCGCCTAAGAGTGGCGCGCGATGCTGAAACTGTCCTGGTGTCGCCGATAAATTGACCGGCAGCGGCGCAATCGGCGCCGCGCGGGGTAATCCGGGATAGTCGGTATCGAGCAAAAATCCAGTCGCTTGAATGTGCGCATCATCGAGCGCCTGTTGCGGCGAATACAGTGGCGCGGCCGGAATCGTCGCGCGTTCGAGCTCGGCCAGCGCCTGAGTGGTGGTGCGCGCCAGCGTCCACTGCGTCATGCGCGCGGAAATCAGTTCACCATGCGTACCCCGCGCCGCATCGTCGTTGAAACGTGGATCGCTAATCCACGCGTCTTCGCCGATTAACTTTGCCCAGCGGGCAAACATGGGATTGCCCACCGTGCCAACCACGATCCAGCCGTCCTGCGTGCGATAAATATCCGAAGGCGCCGACGTATAGCCGCGGTTCAGGGTTGCCTCGCGATTGGTGGCGATGACTTGTTGTTCGAGCAACAGCGCATTGTTAAACGCCAACGCCGTCTGCAATAACGCCGCTTCAACCTTTTGTCCGCTACCGGTTTGCGTCCGCGCAAGCAGCGCCGCCAAGGTCCCAAAGGCCGAGTACAACGCCGTTCCAAAATCCACCCACGGCACGGTGGCGCGAAGCGGCTGATCTGGTGTGCCAGTGAGATACGCCGCGCCACTCATCACCTGACCGACGCCATCAAAGCCGTGCTTGTGACTCCACGGTCCACCCGCGCCAAAGGCCGTGACCGTGGTCAGGATGATGTCCGGTTTGATGGCTTGCAAACTAGCGAGGTCGAGCGCCAGCGAACGCAGCACATCGGGCGGTAGATTCGCGATCACCACATCCGCGGTCGCGACAAGCTTGCGTACAATCTCGCGCCCGGCGTTCGACGCGGGATCCAACGTCATGCCGCGCTTGTTGCGATTCATCGCCAGAAACAACGCGCCCACCCCATCCTTGCCAACGGGCATCACCGATCGATCTTCACCACCGGTAACGCGCTCGATGCGGATCACATCCGCGCCCAAGTCGGCAAGTAATGCCGCGCAGTAAGGGCCCGCGATGTAGCGCCCGAAGTCGAGCACCCGTACGCCAGCGAGCACCTGATGCGTGGTTGAAGTTGAGTGTTCCATGCCTGATTAACCTGCTTTCCGCGGCAACACGACCACGGCACTGCCGAGAACAGACAACTCCTGATCCTGGTTATGCGCTTCCTGCGTAATCTCGACCAAATGCCGCGCGCCGTCGACGAACTTGCGCGTGACCGTGGCCTTGATGAAGAGCAGATCGCCTTCGGGATTATGCCGGCGAATTTTGCACTGTGCTTTGTGGAGGAAGCCGGTATCACCCATCCAATTCGTCACTTGGTGGGTCAGCCACGAGCAACGTTCGGGACCGTAATCGTACGCACCGGGCGCGCCGACTTCGCGCGCAAACGCCTCTTCCCAGTGCACGCGTTCGGGGCAATCGGGGATCCCGAAGCGATTTTTGATGCCGAGTCCCGGATGCGCATCGACGAGCTTCCACGCGAGCTTGTTCGCGCGAATGTAGAGTCCGCCCCAGCCTTGCGCGTAAGCGATGAAGCCCGTTACCGTCATCGGGCCCTTGAACAGGGTGGGTAGTGCTTCGCCTTCGGTTACGTCTTCCCAATAGCGGGGAGTGGCGCCGCGGATTACTTCATTGGCATACAGTGCGTAACCTTCGGCCAATTGATCTTCGCTGTAGCGCCGCGGTTCACGGATTTTTTCGGCGGCGTATTTGGTGCCTTGTTCGCGCGCCTGATCGCGTTCGGTTCGAAAGCACCAACTGTCAGCGCCCGCTACCAAGTCGCCCGTTTGATTGAAAAAATCGACATGATAGATCTGCTGCACGGCGCGCCCCGCGAAGCGCGTTTGATGTTCGATTAGATCCTTCAACGTGGCTTCGGTCGAGAGGGTGTCGTTGCGCCGCACCGTTTTATGCCAGGTCCAATCCGCGCCCGACCACATCGCGTGCACACCGGGCAGCCCACCCACGTAGCCCGAGATAATACGGCTGGTCGCGAACAGGAAACTGGGTAGCGCAATAATCCCGCCGTGCTGCGTCTTCGCTGCGTACTCTGGTACACACCACAGCGGATTGTCGTCGCCAATGCCATGCGCGTAGTGGCGAATGTTGTCGCGCGTGGCTTCATGACACCAGGGTTCGGCTTGCGCCGCGATCTTGATGCCGATGCGCGCCCGGAGCTCATCCAATCCTTGTTCGGTAATTTTTGGAAATGTTCGTTCTTGTTTCATTGTGTTGGGAGACTCGATTCGCGGATCGCCGCTTCGCGTTCGCGTAGGCGCTTGCGATTGAGCTTGCCAGCGGGGGTTTTCGGTAGCTCGCGCACAAATTCAATGTGGCGCGGATATTCGTGTTGGCTGAGACGATTTTTGACCTGATCTTGGATGGCTTTCGCTAAACCGGCGTCGCCACCGCCGCGCGCCACCACGAAGGCCTTCACGACTTGGCCGCGCACGGCATCTGGCACAGCTATCGCCGCAGCTTCCAGCACGTCCGGATGTTTCATCATGGCGTCTTCAATTTCTACTGCGCTCATGGTCCACCCGGCGGAAATAATGACATCGTCGGCGCGCCCTGCGTGATAGAAATAACCCGCTTCATCGATGCGGCCAAGGTCCTTGGTTGGGATCCATTGCGCGTGGCGCCACACTTTTAATTCACCGGTCACTCCGGGCGCACACGGCGCGCCGCTCGTGTCCTGTACTTCAACCCGCGCACCGGGAATGGGCTTGCCGAGCGCACCACGTTTTACCTCGAAATCTGGCGCGCCCGGATAGCTAACGAGAATGACACCAATCTCCGTCGTGCCGTACATGCTACACGCCTCGATCCCAAAATTATTGGCCACGAATTGTGCCGTCTCGGTATCGAGCGGTTCGCCCGTGAACGATAATTTCGTTAAATGGTAACGATACCGCTGCGCGGCGCCGGAGATGCGCAGCATCCGATAATGGGTGGCGGCCGCCGCGAGATTGGTGAAGGCATGATCGTGCAATGCCTTTAGCAAGCGTTCCGCGTCAAACTTGCCCGCATAGGCGCCAGTCGTGATCCCTAACGCGAGCGGCGCTAGCGTGCCGTGCCATAGGCCATGCCCCCACGCCGGCGACGACGGACAGACAAAGCGATCCCCCGGGCGCAGCCCCGCGCCATAGAGGGCCGCGACCATTAACGTCACGATTGATCGTTGGGTGTGCTTCACCGCTTCCGGCAATTCGCGTGTGGTACCCGAGGTGTATTGGAAAATGGCCAACGCGTCGGCCGTGGTCTTGACCGTAAACTGCCGCGGAAATCGCGCGAGTTCGCGCTCGAACGAAGCATCCGCGACGATCACGTCGACGCCTGCGATGTCGCCAGTCTGGGCGGCCTTCTCGGCGTTGGTGATCAACAAGCGTGGCTGACAATCGTCGACTCGCGCACGAACGCCATCCGGACCGAACAACGTAAACAACGGCACCGCGACGGCGCCGAGTTTGATCGCGCCAAATAACGCGGCGTAGAACACCCGCGACGGTTCGAGCATGATGGCGACGCGATCGCCTGCGTGAATGCCCCGCGCCTGCAGCCAATGCGCGAATCGCGACGAGGCCTCCGCGATCTCGCGAAACGTTAACCTTTCGTCACGTCCATCCGCATGAATCAAGATGATCGCCGTCTGATCAGCACCCGCGTGGCGATCAATACACTCGTGGGCGATATTTAATTCACTACGGTTGCCGTCGAATAACGCCCACAGCGCGGCGGGCGAACACTGGGTTTGCGCGTCGACGTAGGAGGTGTACTGCGTGAGGTTGGGCACGGTTAAGAGCCTAACGCGTAAACCGGACGCGGTCACCTCATGGCAAAGCTTTTTGAGATGAGCTCAAGGAAGCTCTAGAATTCCAGCGCATCCGAAACATGAGCACCGGCAAATGTCCCTAATGCCCATCGGCCGTCTCTTTGCGTGGCTAGCGGCGCAAGACCCCGCACGGCCCGCGATTACTTTCGAAGGTGAAACCGTCACGCGCTTGGCGCTAGAACAGCGCACCAACCGCCTGGCGCGTGCCTATCAAGCGCTGGGTGTGGTGGAAAATGATTTGGTCACTATCGCGCTGCCGAATGGTCTTTCGTTCTATGAAGCGACGGTCGCCGTGTGGAAGCTCGGCGCCACCCCGCAACCCGTCTCGCATCGCTTGCCGCACCACGAGCGCGCGGCGATTGTTGAGCTCGCCAACGCCAAGTTAGTGATTGGCGCCGAACCCGGCGCCCACGGCTCGCGCACAGTGCTCGCCGCGGATTTCGCCGCGGATCCGTCGTTGGCAGACGATCCACTGCCCGATAAAGTCGCGCGGCACTGGAAAGCACCGACCTCGGGCGGCAGTACCGGCCGCCCAAAACTAATATTGTCCGGGTTTCGCGGTGAATTCGATCCCGAACTCGGCGCCTACCAAATGCTCCCGAACCGGGTGCACCTCGTGCCCGGGCCCTTGTATCACAACGCGCCATTCAGCCTCTCGACGCGCGCGCTGATGATCGGGAACCAGCTGGTGGTGTTACCGAAATTCGACCCAGTGGAAACCCTCCGATGCATCGCCCGTTACCACGTGGATTACGTCCTGCTGGTGCCGACGATGATGCATCGGATCTGGCGACTCGAGCCGGCCGTGCGTGATCAATTCGACCGCTCTTCCCTCCGCGTCATGGTGCACATGGCGGCGCCCTGTCCGGCGTGGTTGAAAGAGGCGTGGATTCACTGGTTGGGTCCGGACCGCGTGCACGAACTGTACGGTGGCACCGAGGCACAGGCGACGACGTGGATCACGGGCGCCGAATGGCTGGCGCATCGTGGCTCAGTCGGCAAGCCGCAGGCCGGCGGACAAATGAAAATTATCGACGCCGCTGGCCGTGACGCGTCACCGGGTGTTATCGGCGAAGTATTCATGCGCGCCGCCACCGGGCCGGATAGTACCTATCGTTACCTTGGCGCGGAATCAAAACGCTTGGGCGATTGGGAATCGCTTGGCGATATGGGGCATATGGATGAAGACGGCTACCTGTATTTAGCTGATCGGCAAACCGACATGATCTTGCGTGGCGGTGCGAACATCTATCCAGCGGAAGTGGAAGCAGCACTCGACGCACATCCGGCGGTCCGCTCGAGCGCTGTGATCGGATTGCCCGATGAGGAATTCGGGAATCGCATCCACGCCATCGTGGATGCGCCGGACGGCGTGACGGATGCGGAGTTACTGACCCATCTCGCGACGTTTCTCGCGCGGTA
>JAYUEZ010000064.1:0-2721 GCA_043738965.1 Gammaproteobacteria bacterium | reverse complement strand
CGGCACCACGCCATCGGTCTCAACCCAGATCGCGTCGTCGTCGAACTTCACTGGGTAGCTGGCTAGGCACTGTCGCTTTGGATTGATGCCATCGCGTTACTCGTCGTCCAGAGGTAGCCTTTCCATGGGCTCGAGGCTTGCGCCAGCGATAGGTTGCAGGCTAGCGGCGCGTTCGACTCGGTGCGTCGCAGGCGCAGTGTGCGTTCGGGTTGCACTGGCACGCGCCCGATGGCGAACTGCGCGGCGAATTCCGCCGTATGGTCGATGGTGTTACTCACTGGCATGGGGACGAAGCTTATCAGCAGGTCGCCCTTACCGCTTACCATCAATGGCATCGCGTTCATGAACAATTCTCCTTATAGTAAGTCGCGCAGTATCTCGCGCCGCCCGGCGCTTAACGCCAAGGCCTCCAGCCAGGCTTAGTGGCTGGCGTCATAGCCGCGCTCGTTAGGACCAAGCCCCTTGTTGTTGAGGGCGAGCTCGAACGTTGACGGCTGCACTTCGCCGGCCGCGACGCACGATCATTCGCCAGATTCTGTTCCTAGGAGTTATCAATGAATCGAGTTTTAAGCGACGAGCAGCGCAGTGTGTTCGAGGCCGCGCAGCATTTCGCGCGCGAGCGCTTGGCGCCTGAGTATCAAGCACGGGACAGTGCTGGGCGCATTGATCGCGCGTTGGTGCGTGAACTCGGCGACGTGGGACTTTTGGGTACCGAATTACCGGTAGCCTACGGTGGGCTCGGGATCTCGAGCGAAACCACTGGCCTCTTGGTCGAAGCGGTGGCGTATGCCGACATCAACATCGGCTATGTGCAAATTCTGGCGTCGCTATGCGGCGCGATTTTGGCTGGCAACGCCACCCCCGCGCTCGCTGCCGAATGGTTGCCGCGGATGTGTCGTGGTGAGGCGGTGGTGGCATTGGCGCTTACCGAACCACGGGGTGGATCGGATGCCGCGCATTTGGTGTTGCGCGCGCGCCGCGAGGGTAACGAGTATGTGCTCGACGGCGAGAAAACCTCGATTACGTTGCTCGATCACGCCGATGGCTTCGTGGTGTTCGCGCGTACTGGTGAACCGCAAACAGGGGCGCGTGGCGTCAGTGCTTTCTTGGTCGATGCTCACGCTCCTGGCGTGAGTACCACGCACATCAACAGCGTTGGCGCGCGGGCGGCCGGACGGGGCTCGGTGTTTTTCGATAATGTCCGCGTACCGGCGGCGCGCCGGCTTGGGGCGGAGGGCGAAGGCTTCGGCCAAGTCATGCGCGGCTTCGACTACTCGCGCGCGCTAATTGGCCTGCAATGTCTGGCGGCCGCGCAAGCCTCGCTCGACGAGACCTGGGACTACGTACAGCAACGACAGGCGTTCGGTGCGCCCTTGAGTTCGTTCCAAGGGGTGAGTTTTGCGCTTGCCGAACACGAGACCAACATCGAAGCCGCGCGGCAGCTCTGCTATCACACGCTTCGCCTGCGCGATGCTGGTCTGCCGCACACGGTCGAAGCAGCGATGGGCAAACGCCTGGCGCCACTCCACGCGTTTGAGGCCATTCATAAATGCCTGTTGCTCCACGGACACGCGGGTTACGACCTCGCGACTAAACATCAGCAACGTCTGCGCGATGTCATGGGCCTCGAAATTGGCGATGGCACCGCGGAAATCATGAACCACATTGTCGCGCGGCGGCGGCAGCGCGAATTCGGGATCTAGCATTCAAGCGCTTCGTCGCGTGGATGTTCTAATGAGCGCCGCGACCTGTTTGAGTTCGATTTCCTTCCCCGAAGCCCGGCTGTCACTGCCAGGAACATCAGCCAAGAGTCGCTTATAGGCCTGTCCTGTCAACAACCGTTGCAGTACCGACTGGGGTTTGCGCGACAAGGCTTCGCGCGCCACGGCCAGTAAGTATTTTTCACTCACTTCGGGCCAGAAGGCGAGACCAAATTGTTCGGCGGCCGCGCGCGCGCCGAAACCGACATCGGCCGCACCGCCGGCGATGACTGCTGCCACTGCATTGTGCGTGTACTCTTCGTTGTGATAGCCAGCGATCTGCGCCGGTTTAATCCCGGCGTCCGCCAGCAATAAGTCGAACACCAGACGACTCCCAGATCCCGCCTGACGATTTAAAAAGCGCAGCTGCTTAGTCGCGATGTCCTTAACCGCTACACGCGGTGTCCCGCGCTTGGCCATGAATCCAAGCTCGCGCGTCTCGACCAATAGCAGCACGTCGCGCCGTGCATCGAGGTACCGTTGAAAGCGCGCCCACAGTGTTTTGCCGTGCGATCCCTGCGGCAAATGGAAGCCGGCGACTTGGGCCTGGCCTGCCGCGTAACGCTTGAGTGCTTCTTCGCTGCCGACGATTTGCAGCTCTGGCGTAACCTTGGACGCGCGAAGCAACGTAACCAGCGTGGTGAGTCCAAAGCCATGACTCGCCGCAAGAACAAGCGACTCAACCCCAGGTTCGTGCGTTAACGCTTCCAATTGCCGTGCGGCTTGCGCGGCAGCTTCCGCCAACATGACCGTGGTGCGGTCGTGGGTCTTATGCCACACCGCGCGCAGCAATTCGCCGGCCGGTGTTAAATTCGAACCACGACCGCGTTCCAGCGTGACGAGACTGCACCCGAAGCGCTGTTCCCAATGTTTGACCAGACCCCATGCGTGGCGGTAGGAGACCTTGGCCGCGCGAGCGGCAAATTGCAGATTTCCGCCACGCTCGATACCGTCCAGCAAT
>JAYUEZ010000063.1:0-7224 GCA_043738965.1 Gammaproteobacteria bacterium | reverse complement strand
GCGTGACGGTATAAGCCACGTCATCGGTTCGATAGCGCGTATTGAGCGGGACAATACACGCACCGACCTTGGCAATGGCGAACATCAGCCACAGCCATTCGGGGCGATTGGTCATCCACAACGCAACGCGCTCCTCGGGTTCGACGCCGAGCGCCATCAACCCCTTCGCAACCGCATCGGTCTCGCGTTTGAATTCAGTCCAGGTCCAGCGTCGATCGCCAAAGACTAACGCTTCGCGATTGCCCCACCGCACGGCTGCTTCATCGACGAGCTGGCCTAGGGTTCGTTTGCGATACCACTCCATTTCCATCCTCCGTTACTCGCGTAAGCCTGCATGGTACTGACCGGTAAGAATCTACGCTATGCTTAAACTGTCGCTGCCGATCGAGGGGAACATCATGCAGTTCGAAGAGACGATTCCACGCCAATATTTCACGCGCAAAGCAATGGCCAAGCGCGTGGCCCGCTTCGCGAAGGTAAAGGGTTCTGACGGTGGTCTGCCCGATAGCTACCATCCCTCTGCTGAACGGATTTTGTATAACGTGATTGGATTTCAGCCGCCGCCGCACGAGGCCGACGGCTTGCATTCGCCAGTCGGCGCCAATGCCGCACGCATGGCCGCGATCAAGATCTCGGAAGGCTTCAATCTCGGTTTCTGTCGCGCCTTACCGGGCAAGGGGCCGATGATGCATAACCACGATACCAACGAGACCTTCGTGTGTATTAGCGGTAAGTGGCGCGCGAGTTGGGAACAACCGAACGGCAAGATCGATTACTTTGATCTCAATCCGCTGGATGTGATTTCGTTTCCGCCGGGCTGCATTCGACGCTTTGAAAACGTGACCAAGGGTCCGAAGCATCAATACTCGACGCTGATGTTCGTGATCGCGGGTGACCAGCCGCAAGCCGAATTCAGCAAGGAAGCGATGGCCGTGCTCGAAGCCGCCGGGTTAATAACGGGCGAACCCACGCGCAAGGCCAGAGCGATCGGGACGCGTGGCGCAAAGGCGATAGTGGCGAATCCTAAACCAGTCGCGGCAAAGCTCTCGGCGCGGCGTGCGCCCGCCACGACCAAGCCGCGGATCAAACGCAAACACGTGAGCGCCGCACAACGCCTGCGCTAGCGACGCGATTAATGCGCTTGAATCTCCACTACAAACCCATCCGGCAGCTCGCGTTTACCAGCGATGAAGTCGCCATTGATATCCGTGACCCAGAGTTTGTTGCCGACGAAGCGCACGCCTATGGGGTTGTGCAGACCGCTGGCGACGAGTTCCGCCTTGCCCGCTCGTGTGAGTCGGTAGAGTTTGCCGTCGGCCTTGATAGCTTGGCTCATCGGCACCGGAATTTGAAACAGTCCGATATCGGCAAAGAACAACTGACCGCCAAACGCCCCGAATCCGGGGGGCGCGAAGTCCATGCCCATTGGCCGTCCGGGTCCTTCGAAGACGGGCTTGTCGTCAATCTTTCCCGCGGGTGAGACGCGAACGATGGCGCCCGTTGGCGCGGCCGCGCTGGTGATGTCGAACGCGCCGCGACTGACCGACACCAACATGCTTTGACCGTCAGGCGCGAAGACGATCATCGCCGGTGCGCTGTAGTGCTGCCCATCAAACACGACAAAGGGCGTGCACTGACCCTCGGGAGTCACTTGATAGATCGCGTCGTTGTAGATCGTGATGGCGTAAAACTTCCCGGCAAAGGGACTGCCGGGCGGCCCGAACCGAGCGTCCAAACCAAAGCCCGGGATCTTTTTCTTACCGGCATCCGGCAAGGTACAAACAATACTGGTCGCATACGCGTGTGTAGGATCAACGCGTTGGATCACATGGTTGGCAACCGCGCCTTCCATGGCGACTTTAGCTTGCGCCAATGTAAAAATCTGGCCGCCGAACTTGCCGAAACCGAGCGGTGCGATATCAAAGCCAACGGTCGGCAGCAGCTTGCCGATATCCGCCAGTACCGTAAGTTTGCCTGCGCTGGAGATCGCCATTAGGCGACTACCTTTGTCTTCCTCTTCTCCGCCATCGTCGTTCAACCAAATCGCGTCACCCACCGGCAACATGATCAGCGGGTCGTAGAGTTGGCCAGGCGGGATTAGCACCTTCGCCGTAAATCCGGGCGCCGCCTGGATTGTCGGCGTCGCGAGTAAACGATTTACGCGGTCTTGTGGATTTTCCGCCGCTGGCGCGGAAGATAGACTCCCCATCGCGAAAAAGATGCCTAGTCCGATCCGCCAAAGGCTGTGCATGATTGCGCTCCGAATAAGCGTTGTTAGTTGGTCACAGGGTAATGAATGTTGGTATCGAAGTCCCGAGTTCGGCATGGTGTGCCTTACGTCGCCTATCCTCGATTACAGGGAAAAGACCGACTATCCTTCTTACTCAGAAGTATCATAGTCAAATAGCACAGGGGGAAGCATGGAAAGCAAATCGTCGTACTTGAAGTTGATAGGCCTCGGCGTGCTGGCGCTCGGGATGGTTGGGCGTGCGCTGGCGGAACCCGAACTGGGAGGCGGCGCCAAAGCTGAAGACGCCATTGCCGAGGTGATGTATTGCTATGCGCGTGCGACGGACGCGATTGGGGACACTAAAACTAATCCCGACCCGCGGGCTGCTGGCCTCGCCATTTATCGAACCTGCTTTACCGACGACGCGGTATTTCGCGCCTGGTTCCCGCAACAGCCGTTCAACTCACAAACGTTTCCGAATCCGGGAACCATGCCGCCTACAGCGACCGTCAACGGCGTGAGCGCCTGGGCGGATTTCGTCAGCGGTGTATTTCGCGGGAATGGCTATAACTTTACCCAGCACATGATCACCAATATCAAGGTCAATACGCAGGGCCGGCAGGGCACGTTGACGGCGTACCTCAATGCGTCGCACGTGATTGCGGGTGACCCTAAGAACGTCGGTGGCCCATCAAAGTGCGTGGCCGTGGCGAACGGTACGTACTCGCTGCACCTGGAAAAACGGAATGGGCGCTGGAAGGCGACTAGCCTTGATCTCACGCTCATCACCTTTAATCCCGTTTTCGAAACCGGCACGGGGTGTGCACCACCCGGCCCGTAGCCACCTTCCTGGGAGGCTGATGACTGCGATGCGCTTCTTCCGTTAGAAGCAGATGCAAGCGCGGTTGAAGTAGCGGACGTAACGTCAGCTTGACGGGAATGTAGGAAAGAACGAAGCCATCAACCGACCGTACAGTGGCGCGCTTGCTCGACTGCATCAGCGCCACTATTCTCCATCGAACCTTCCGTTCGGAGTGCAACGATGGCGGAACTTCCCCCAGATTTTTCGAGCCTCTCGCGTTTTGTTCCCGCCTGGACCCTTGGACACTTCCCGGTCAACAGGGCGGCAAGTCCGCCAAGACCTCCTTCAAAACGCTTATGACCACGCGACGACTTGGAATATTCGGTGTTCCACCCGTCGTCGCCAGAGCAGAAGCCGACCTACCGACGCAAATCCTTTTTATCTACCGCCCCGCAATCTCGTTCAAGATCGGCTTCAAATACTCCAGAAATTTCACCGGATTCTCGCTCATCGGGAAGTGACCGTTGTCTTTCATCTCGGTGAAGGTTGAACCTTTGATCCGCGCGGCTAACGCCCGCGTCATGTCCGGGCTGGTCGCGAAGTCGTATTCGCCGGTCAAGAAATACACGGGTGAGCGTCGGGTATCGATTTTGTCGACTACTTTGTTACCGTCATATTCCTCGGAGTAGTAGTAGAGATCCCCCTTGAACACCATCGGCGCGCCTTGGCTGTAACCGAACACCGTTTCGCGCACATATTTCTCGGGGCTGGTCGGCGCACACAGGCCAAACATTGTCGCTGGCTTCGCTTCATTGCTAATGCGCGGGTGATACCACTGGTCGAGATAATAGCCGTGACTGGTCAACGAAGATTCAACGCCGATGACCGCGCGAAATTTATCGCCATGCTCGGCTGCCAGATCAACCGCGACCTGCCCACCCATCGAACAGCCCATGAACACCGGTTGCTCTAGGGCGAGTTCGGCGCAAAACGTGGTGATGAACTTGAGGAAGAAATCGCGCGTTAGATTGTAGGGTTTGGTCCAATGCGCATCGCCCACGGGTGGCAGTGATTTGCCATGGAAGGGCAGATCCCACGCGATGACGCGAAACCGTTTAGTGATTTCCGAATCTTCGAGTAGATGGCGCCATTGAAATCCATGCGCGCCGGCGGTGTGTTGGCACACCAGCGGTATTCCCTCACCCGCGGATTCGTAATACACGCGATATTCAATGCCGTTAACCGTGAGGTAGACGTATTTACCCACTGCGTTGTCGTGTTTAGCCATGGTGTTCTCCTTAGCGTGTGGCGCAATCGCGCATCAGCTGAAACAGGCGGCGGAACGCGCCGTAATACGCGAAAAAAGTTTCGGAATTGCCGGCCCATTCGAATTTATCGCGCACGATGGCCGCGAACATGTCGTGAAAGAACGGGCGTGGAATCGGTTTTAGAAATTCCTGCCAGTTGGCGATTGAGCCCTTGATGGTGACATCCGCCGAGTCGAACTTCGCGCCTGCCGTCATCGCGGCTAATTTGCCATCGCGAAAATTCAACAGCATGGAGTCGTCACCGAAGTAGAGTTTCAATGCACCGTTCAGAAAACGACCGGCAAGTTGAAACTCGCCGTCGCGATTAACGGCGTCGTGAAAGGTCGCTTGATTAAAGAGGGCCATACGTAAACCTCGTGGTAGAAATGAGAGTGAGGATTCTAGGGAACGTCGAGTTGTCGCGCGATGACCAGTCGTTGCACGTCGCTCGTGCCTTCATAAATTTGGCAGACCCGCACATCGCGGTAAATTCGCTCGACGGGAAAGTCGTCAACATAGCCGTAACCACCGTGGATCTGTATCGCATCCGAACATACACGTTCGGCCATTTCGGACGCGAATAATTTGGCCATGGAGGCTTCCCGCAGACACGCCAGGCCCGCATCGCGGAGCGTGGCCGCGTGCAACACCATTTGCCGCGCGACTTCGATTTTAGTTGCCATATCGGCCAAGCGGAACGCCACGGCTTGATGACCGGTCAAGGCCACGCCAAACGCTTGGCGCTCGTTCGCGTATTTGGCCGCAGCGGACAACGCCGCGCGCGCCATGCCCACGGCCTGCGACGCAATGCCAATACGACCGCCTTCGAGATTGCCCAGCGCAATCTTGTAGCCCGCGCCCTCCGGACCCAACAAGTGATCAATTGGAATGTCACAGTCCTCGAAAGCAATTTGCGCGGTGTCCGACGCGCGTTGCCCGAGTTTGCTTTCGATTCGCGCCACCCGATAGCCAGGTGTATTCGTTGGCACGATGAAGGCGCTGATCCCGCGTTTACCAGCGGCCGGATCAGTGACTGCAAAGACCAGTGCGAGATGAGCATTCTTGCCGGTAGTAATGAATTGTTTGGTGCCGTTCAAGCGCCAACCGGTCGCGGTGCGCACCGCGCGCATCTTAATCGCGGCGGCATCCGAACCCGCCTGCGGCTCGGTCAGGCAAAAGGCGCCGAACATTTCCCCGCGAGCGAGCGGTTTTAAAAAACGCTGTTTCTGCGCCTCGGTCCCAAATTTCCAAATCGGCACTGTTACCACTGAGTTCTGCACACTCATGATGGTGGACGTGGCGCCATCGCCCGCAGCGATTTCTTCAATGGCTACCGCCAATGAGACGTGATCGAGGCCAGCGCCGTCATACTCTGGCGGAATCAGCATCCCGAGTAGACCCAATTCGCCCATTTGATGCAGGACTGCAGCCGGGAAAGTGCGGTCGCGATCCCACGCCGCGGCAAAGGGCGCGAGCGCCGCATGCGCAAAGCGCCGCGCGGCATCGCGGACGAGCGTCTGATTTTCGGAGAGCAGCATCGCGCTAGGATCCTCGAGTTGTCGTTGGTGGTTGATCCATGGACGTGAATGGGTTCACTCTGGCAGCGTTCTCAAGCCGGCGCCGGTCCACGCCGCGGGATCATACCTTGCGTTGGCGGCCGGCGGCCGGCTCACTTTTCGCTGCTTCTGTCGAATCAAGGTTCGATCGCGTGAGTCCCAGCTAGATCGGGATTCGCCTGGATCCATGCCGCCAACGGATTCGTTGCACGCCAGCGCGCCGCATAGTCACCCATCGTCTCGAATATCACACCAGGATGGCGTGCGAAGTAAGCCAATAAGCGTTCGAGCATCAAAAAATAGCGGCCACGCGCGATGGTCTGAGGATGCATAGTGAGGATAAAAACACCGCCTGGACAACTGCGATACGCATAGTCGAAATCGGCGCGCCAATTCTCTTCAATCAGCGATGGGGCTTGGAGTCCGGTGTTCATGCCGAGTATGAATTCGGCCGGTGGGAAATCATCCAGCATCCAAGTGACTGGCATTTCCACCAAGTCGACGGTGTCCCCGAAGTGATACGCCGTGTCGAGCGACCAGCGATCACCGCTGCGCAAATAGTACGGATAGAAATCATGGCCCATGCAGCTCGATTCGTAGAGGAAGCCGTATTCGCGCAACAGATCGATGCTGCGCGGACTTAAATCCCAGGCTGGGGAGCGATAACCGGTGGGTTTTACGCCCGCCACTCGTTCAAGTGCTTCGAGGCCTTTTTCTAGAACGCGCCGTTCGCCGTCGGCGTCAAAGGCGGCAGGGTTCTCATGTACCCATCCATGATGGGCCAATTCGTGTCCCTGATCGCGAATCCGTTCAACGAGCTTAGGGTATGCATATGCCGTATGGCCGGGCACTGCAAACGTCGCTTTGATCCGAAAGTTATCGAGCAGATCGAGCAGCCTCGGAACCGCGACGGCGCCAAATTGGCCGCGCGAGATCATGCTCGGATTGTTCGATTTCATCGAACCGATCCAGGACGACATGCCATCGAAGTCAAAGGTGATGCAGCAACTCAAACGCGCAGTGGACATGGTGTGATCGTTCTCTCAACTCTTGCGAAGAGCGAAAGTATACGCGTGAGTTGCCGTGACGACAGCACCGCAATCGACTTTCTATTTCCCCGCTACCGCGAGGAGAGAGGGGAAAGATCGCACGAGCACGTTACGCCCTCTCCCCTTACGGGAGAGCAACTGTGTTTGATGTCAAGTGTTGAGATGAAGATTCTGATTCCATGGAGTTCGGTCTCGCGCGATTGCATTGAGAATACTCAAGAGCTTGCGCATGCAGGCGGTCAGCGCCACTTTCGTCGGTTTGCCCGCCGCTATCAGTCGT
>JAYUEZ010000062.1:0-2742 GCA_043738965.1 Gammaproteobacteria bacterium | reverse complement strand
AACTGGTAAGTGACTGCTCGACACGCGGTGCGGAGTCCCTCATTCGGCAACACTGGGTTCAGATGCGACGGCTGCCTTGTTGACCGAGCCACCTGAAGTGATTGCTGCTCGCCGCTTGGACCACGCCGAGCGCGTGATATCGACCTTTGCCGCGCTGGTCGATCCGATAGATCCACACCCACTCCATTGCGCCAGTGGCGAGACCACGGACGCCTCCGTTCAGCTGCCACTCAGGCCCGCCGCCGTACTTTTCGCGTTATCAATACAACACGGTGCGATCGATCTTGTTCTTACGGTACGTAACGCGGCTCTCCGCAGTCATCCAGGACAGATCAGTTTCCCCGGTGGGCGCGTCGAACGGGGAGATCGCGATGCGGCGGTCACCGCGACTCGCGAAGCCTTCGAAGAGATCGGCGTTAATCCCACCGATGTACGCGTAATCGGCGCACTCGACCCTTGTTATACCGGAACCGGATTTAGCGTAGTGCCGATCTTAGGCTTGATTCCCGCGGCCTACGCGTATCGCCTAGATCCCGGCGAAGTCGCCGAAATCTTTCACGTCCCGTTGTCCTATGCGCTCGATCCCGCACGTCATCAGCGCTTGCATCGCGAATTTAATGGTCAGCGCCGCGAGTACTTCGCGATCGACTACGGTGCACGACATATTTGGGGTGCGACCGCCCGTATGATCGTGGATTTTTCAAACCGTCTCCGCGCGCATCCCGATGCGGCTGCGGTCCAGTCCTTATTCGCTGATTGCGATAAGAACTAAAATGCGGCATCATTCTGCCGTTAATTCAATGAATTCCTCACTAGGAATATCTGTTCAAGTCGATAGGAGATATCAAATGCAGAAGTCACTTTCACTCACCATGCGCGCCGCCCTCGTCGCGGGCGTCGTTGGGCTCATGGTTGGTTGTTCTAATGTTACCCCGGAGCAGCTCTCGGCTGTTGAAGCCAAAGCCAGCGAAGCACTTGCGAAAGCAGGCTCGGCTAGCGCCAACGCTGACAAGGCGTTGAAGACCGCGACCGACGCTGCCGCTGCCGCACAGGCCGCGCAAAGCGCCGCCGATGCGTCGATGGCCTGCTGCAACGAGAACAAGTCGCGTCTCGACAGCATGTTTGAGAAGGCGATGAAGAAATAAGTACTGGCCTTATCGCTAGTACCAAAAACCCCGCTAAAGCGGGGTTTTTTTTTGATTTGACGAACGCGCCGACGATGCTTCAGCGGCGAAAACGCACCCTCTCAATCGCCGCGCACTACCAGGCAAACATCGGCTATTTGGACGACGCCACGGCGCGCAATTTCGCGACACCGACGATTTTTGGAATGCCATCCGGCTGATAGATCGCCGCGCGTAACGCCGGCCAGTCGAGCGCCACCTCGTAGGACCCCGCGCGCGCCGTTATGAGATCAACGACGTAGCTAAATTCATTCTGAAATTTCGCCGCGTCTTCATCGAGATGTGGATGCACCTCAAGATATAACCGCTCCTGTGCGATGCCGATTTTATAGGGCTGATTGACCAAGCGTACCGGCGTCCCCACTGGTACCGTGTGATACACCGTATCAATGTCTTGCGGATAGAGGCGCATGCAGCCATGCGTCACGCGCATCCCTATCCCATACGGTTTATCGGTGCCGTGCATTAAGTAGCCATCAATTCCAAGATGCAACGCGTAAGCCCCGAGCGGATTGTGTGGCCCCGCCGGTACCACCTTGGGGAGAAAATCGCCTTCTGCCGCATGCTCGCGACGAATCGTTTCCGGGGGGATCCACACTGGGTCTTTAACTTTGCTCACAATCCGCGTCAGACCGTGCGGCGTTGACCAATCCTGACGTCCGATGCTAATGGGATAAGTCGCGACATAGGCCGCATCGTTACGTTTATGCGCCGGGTAGTAGTAGATCCGCATTTCCGGCACATTGACGATGATTCCTTCGCGTGGCGCATTCGGCAACACGTACAGGCTCGGCACCATCACTTCCGTATCGTCGCCGGGCAACCACGGATCAACTTTGGGATTGGCCAGACGCATCTCGCGGTACCCTTGGCTATAGGTCCGCGCCAGATCAGCGATCGTATCCTTATGGGCGGTAGTGGTCAGGACCAGTTCGCCGACGACCTCCTCGCCATTCAACGGATAATTCATCGCGTTGGCCGGCGGCGGCATCCAGCACAGCAGCGCCATTAAAGCGCTAGCAAACCCAAACGCGGTTAAATGACGACTCATGCGCATCAACATTTTTCGATTTAGTCCACAAATAAAAATCAGAGTTCACCGATGGTGCCCGCGTTGTAGCTCGCGACCGGTATATGGAAGCTTAACGTGTGTATCGGCCTAGCGCTCCAGCAATCGCGGCATCAATTCGACTAGATTGCAGGGTCGTGTCCGATAGTCGAGTTGCTTGGAAATCAGCGCGTCCCACGCCGTGGTACAGGCGCTGGTCGAGCCCGGCATGCAAAAAATATAGGTGGCGTTCGCTACCCCGGCGACCGCGCGAGATTGGAGCGTGGAGGTTTTGATTTGCTCGTAAGAAAGCACGCGGAACATCTCGCCAAAGCCGTCAATTTGTTTATCGAACAAGACGACGACGGCTTCGGGGGTGCCATCCCGCCCGGTGACGCCGGTGCCACCCGTGGTGAGCACCACATTCACCGCGGTCTCGGCGATCCACGCGGACACGACAGCGCGGATCTGATAGATGTCGTCACGCACGATGCGTTTGGCATGCAGTTT
>JAYUEZ010000061.1:0-2744 GCA_043738965.1 Gammaproteobacteria bacterium | reverse complement strand
TAGTCCCAATCGATGAGCCATAGACGCTTGCCGTCGTCGAGAAAATTCGCCGCGAGCAAATCGTTATGCGAAAACACCAGAGGCATATCGCCAACAGCGGCTTCCAGCTTGGCTGCGTGCGGCACTAGGCTTGCGAGCAAGGATGCGCGCGGGCTCTGGCTCTGCCTTAGGTTGGAAAAGTAACCACGCAAAATATGGAACACCCAGAAGGTCAACACCGGTCCTTCCAGGTGATGGGCAATGTCTTGGTGGGTGCGTTTGAGAAGATCGACGATACGAGGAAAATTATTCGCGTCACGGATATCCGCCGCGCTGTAGGTTTTCCCCTCGATGTATTGCAACACCAGCGTACCCTGATCGGCGTACACGACCGCTGGCGAAATCCCCGCCGCATGCGCGGCACGGCTTGCCGCGCGTTCGTTAAAACGCAGTATGCCGTGCAGCGGAATATCATCGCCAAGGCGCGCCACGAACCGCTGCGATCGGTCACTAACCAGAAAATTGCGATTCGTCATGCCGCCCGCGAGCGGCTGAGGATCGACCTTACCCGTCCAACAGGGCAAGGCCGCGATGCGCGTAACGGCTACTTCCGGGGTCACGCCGCACGCAAATGCCAGGCCTTCGGACGGCAGAAGGTCTGTATTCCGTAGTGCGACAAGGTCAGGCCCATACCTGAATGGCCGATGCCGGACCACGGTAGGCGCGCGCTGACTCGGTCGCAACAATTCCAGTACGCAGTGCCGGCATTCACTTGCGACAGAATTCTCTCCGCGCGGCTTTGATCGCGAGTATAGACGCTCGCGGTCAAACCGTAATTCGAATCGTTCATCAACGCCAGCGCTTCGTCGTCGTCCTTCACTTTTTGGATGCCGATGATGGGGCCGAAACTTTCTTCGCGCATGACTTCCATGGTGTGATTGACGTTGCTCAATAGCGTCGGCGCGAAATAATTTCCTGCACCGGGGATGCGTTTGCCGCCGTGCAGTACGCGCGCGCCCTTGGCTTTGGCGTCTGCGACTTGGTGCTCCAGGACGTTGAGTTGCGCGGCGCGGGTGAGGGGACCGATGTAGGTTTTCTGGTCCATCGGATCGCCGACGACGAAGTTTTCCACGGCGTGCATGAAGGCGTCGACGAAGTCATTGTAGATTTTGCTGTGAACGTAGATGCGTTCGACCGCGCAGCAACTTTGCCCGGCGTTGTAGAACGCGCCATCGGCAGTGCTGGCGGCCGCGTTTTCAATGTTCACGTCGTCGCAGACATAGGCTGGATCTTTGCCGCCGAGTTCCAGTTGTAGTTTCACCATGCGGCCCGCGACCGCTTCGGCGATGCGTTTGCCCGTTGCGTAGGAGCCGGTAAAGAACACGCCGTTGACCGGCTGTTCGAGCAAGGCGGCGCCGGCCACACCGGCGCCGACGACAATCTGAAATACTTTCTGCGGGATACCGGCTTGGTGCAGCAACGCACCGATTGCGAGGCCCGTTAGCGTTGCAAATTCCGAAGGTTTGTAGAGCACGGCATTGCCGGTTAGCAGCGCGGGAACGAATACATTGCCGCCGACGAAGTAGGGATAGTTCCACGCGGAAATATTGGCGATCACGCCGAGAGGTTCGTGAGTAATCCATTCGTGCGTGTCGCCTTCGGTCATCAGCGCTTCGTGCATGATCGAATCGGCAACGCTGTCGCAGAAGAAATCGATCCGCGGTAAGAGTCCATTCAACTCGTTGCGTGCCTGGGTAATGGGTTTACCCATTTCCGACGTGAGGGTTTTTGCCAGCGGCTCGATGCGGTCGGCGACGAGGGCGCGAAATCGTTTTAAACAAGCGATTCGTTCTTTGATAGGCGTTACGGCCCACGACTTCTGCGCCCTGCGCGCCATCGCGTATTTGTCGGCGATGCTCGCGGCGTTATCATCGGTTAATTCTTTGATCAACGCGTTGTTCGCGGGATTCAGAATTTTGAGCATGATTATCGTCTCTTCAAACGGATGATATGGCGCGCGCCGCGCTGAGGAATTCATCAAGGATGGGTTTGGTGTCGAGCAAGTCCGTGCGTGCCGGATCTTGAAATTCGGGATGCCACTGTACGCCGAAAACGTAGCTGCCACCTTGCCAACGTAGCGCCTCGGGGATGCGATCGGGTACGGACCACGCTTCCACGTTAAGGTCCTTGCCGATATCCTTCGGCGCCTGGTGATGGACGGTATTGACCTTGGCTTTTAGGGCGCCAGGAAACAAATTGGCCAGGCCGGAATTCGCGACGAATTCCACCTCGTGAAAGGCTTGGTCATACAACACGGCATCGCGATGGGATTGCGCGTCGTGCCGCTGGGTGCGGATGTCCTGAAACAGCGAGCCGCCCATCGCGACGTTAATTAATTGCACGCCGCGGCAGATGCCGAGCACCGGCTTATGCACTTTCATAAAAGCGTGCGTCAATGCAATTTCGTAGTCGTCGCGAATCTTGTCGCCGCTCCACTCGGGCTTCATCGGCGTTTCGCCATAGCTGGTGGGGCTCAAATCCGAACCGCCTTGCAGCACCAGGCCATCGAGTTCGCGTGCGTAGTCGTTTAATTTGATGGGGCTGTTCTCGCCCGGCGCCGGAATCATGAACAATAGCGCGCCGCGCGACATGACCCAGCGCGCAAGGGATTGCTCCAAATATTGCAACGTCTTGCCTTTGAAGATGTTACGGTCGTGGTCGGCGTGAAAGAAGCAGGCGGATAGGCCTATCTTTAACATACGTGA
>JAYUEZ010000060.1:0-7242 GCA_043738965.1 Gammaproteobacteria bacterium | reverse complement strand
GATAGGCAATCGCCGCGTCGTCGAATTTAAATATCTGATCAACCACCGGTTCGATCCGATGCAGATTGATGAAGTCGATCATCGCTGCAAATTCTTCGGGCCGTCCCATGGTGGTGCCCTGGATCCGGATTTGACGAAAGAAAAGTTTCGCCATCTCCAAACCCTCGGTAGGGTTGCCGAGCGTCGCGCCGAAGAAGATGAAACGTCCGCCGGCGTTCAGCGTATTCAACGCAAGATTCACCGCCGCGCCGCCGGCACTGTCGATGACGAGATCGATCCCACCCGACTGTTCGCGCAACACCTTATCCCAACCGGCAGTTCGATAGTTCACGCCACCCTTCGCGCCCAAGCCACGTGCCGTGGCCAATTTCTCATCGCTGCCGCTGGTGACGTAGACCTCGGCACCCGCGTATTTAGCCCAGAGCAGCGCAAACGTCGCCACCCCGCCGCCAATGCCAGTGACCAAAACCTTCTGTCCGCGCTGGATCTCGCCGTGTGTGATCACGGCGCGCCACGCGGTTAATCCAGCGAGCGGCACGGCGGCCGCCTGAATCCACGACAAATGGGCAGGTTTTGTCACCACATCGGTCGCCGGCACGCAAATAGTTTCCGCTAACGTGCCCTGGTCGGGCATGCCGAGCACGCGAAACTGCGCACCGCCACAACGCGGATCCGAACCCCAATCGCGCGCCGGGTAGATCACCACCTCGCGTCCGAGCATGCTGGACTCGACTCCGGCGCCCACCGCATCGATTATCCCAGCACCGTCGGAACCACTGATTGAAGGTAATTTTATTTTGGGATACGCGCCGAGCGTGATCCACACATCACGCCGATTGAGCGCCGAGGCTTCGAGCGCCACGCGGACTTCACCCGCCTGCGGCGTGGGAGTCGGTACGTCCTCGATCCGCACATTGGCGGGCTTTCCGATCTCGCGTAAGACGACTGCGCGCATGAACTAACGTCCTTCGAATTGCGGTTTGCGCTTTTCGCTGAAAGCCTTAATGCCTTCGCGCGCATCACGCGTGTAGCGTGTGAGGCCGGCGATAGCCCGTGTTTCCAGTTCCATTTGGGTCTCGAGTCCGGAACTGAAGCTGTCGGCTAGGAGGCGCTTAACCTCGCCGTACGCGAGCGTAGGCCCGGCGGCCAATTGCGCGGCGATGGCTTGTGCGCGTGGCAGCACCTGATCATCGGCAACAACTTCCGTGACCAGTCCAAGATTCTTCGCTTCGTCGGCGGAATAGCGCGGATTCATTAGCATCATCTCTTTAGCTTTCAGCGTGCCGACAATGCGCGGTAAGAAAAAGCTGCTGCTGCCATCCGGCGACACACCGATGCCGGTGTACGCCATCGTGAACTTGGCGGAACTCGCGGCGATGACAATATCACCCATCATCATGATGCTTAAGCCTGCACCAGCGGCGGTGCCATTACACGCGATGATGAGCGGCGGATTCATGCGCTGAAAGCGCGCAATGGCACTGTGTAGGTAAGTGGTCATGTTGCGCATCATTTCGTTCACGCCATCGCCGGCGGCGGCGAAACTTAACACGTCGCCGCCCGCGCAAAACATTTTGCCGGTGGCGGTTAATATTACCGCGCGGATATCGGCGTTGGCGTCGCAGTGATTGGCGACGACGTGGAGATCTTGGGCCATGCGCAGACTGAGTGCGTTGGCGTCATTCGGTCGATTAAGCGTGATGGTCGCAATTTGATTGGCGACGTTGAACGTCAGGTGTTGCAGGTCCATGGGATCCTCCCGTTGCGAGTTGAACTACGAATGTTTGACCAAGATTCGCAGATAAATCTGCTCCCACAGTGTCGCCCGGATAGGATCATTTTGTGAGTATTGACCGTATCTGCCGCGTCATGCGATTGGGTAAATCGGCCATCACGACGCGTCGTTCTTCGGGTGTGAAGTGCAGCCAATTTCCGATCTCTTGCAGAGTGCGCCGGCAACCGCGACAGATCCCCGCTCCCCGGTCCACCTGACAAACGGCCACACACGGCGATTCAATCTCGCTAGCCAAGCTCATGTGACCGCCGAAGTAGCCGAAGCCGCAGTGAAATCAGCAAGGTAGCGCAGCCCTTTGATCGCACGACTGCCGTACCACGAGGTCATCTCGCCGTTGATTAGGCGGACATCGGCGCCGGGGATTTTTGCCCTGACTTCGTCCACGTGTCGCTGGCGGAAGCTGTAGGGTTCACTGCTCAAAAGCACTAGTTCGATATTCCCTGCGTAATCTTCGAGCTCAATCACTGGGTAGCGCTCGGCGGTGACCAGTGGCGCGGTCCACCAGTTAAACAGCGCAAGCGTGCGCGAAATATACGTATCCCGACTTACGGTCATCCAGGGATCGCGCCAGATCAAATAGAGCACTTGATGCGCCGCTGCTTGACCTCGAGCGTGCGTGGCGCCAAGTGCAGTATTGAAATCGGCACACAAAGCTTCGGCGGCGACTTCACGCCCGAAAATTCCTCCGAGCAATCGATACAGCGCAAGATTATCCAGCGGCCCAAGCGGATGTGTGACGATGACATGCGGAATAAAGGTGGCTAATTCAGCGGCGGTTTCGCGGCGATTTTCGTCGATATTGACGATGACATGCGTGGGATTTTGCGCCCGCAATTTTTCCATCTCAACGTCTTTGGTGCCACCGACTTTCGGCACCGAGCGCAGCGCTTCACGTGGATGAACGCAAAAACCCGTGCGCGCCACCAGTTGCGGTGCAAGCCCAAGCACGCACACTAGCTCGGTGATGCTCGGCACCAGGCACGCGATACGCGCGTTGGGTTCGGCACGCGCATGCGCCGTACCCACCGCATCCAGCCATTGACCGTACTGCGCTGTCATCGATTTGAGGTGCAACCGGCGGTGACGTTGGCTACATATTCCGCCGATATTCGCCACCGACGTCATACAGCGCGGCCGAAATTTGACCGAGCGACGCGACCTTCACGGTTTCCATCAACGCCCCAAACATATTGCCGCGCGCACGTGCCGTCGCTTGTAGCGTGGCGAGTGCCGCAGGTCGTTCCTTCTCGTGCAGCGCTTGGAAGGCACGGACCGCGGTGATCTGATCGCGCTTTTCATCGTCCGACGAACGCATCAATTCGATGGTCGTGACCTGATCTTCGTGACCCTTCTTCGGCAGATAGGTGTTAACCCCAATCAGTGGCAGGCGGCCATCGTGCTTCAAACTCTCGTAATAGAGGCTTTCGTCTTGGATTTTGCCGCGCTGATACATGGTATCCATGGCGCCCAGCACGCCGCCACGTTCCGAGATCCGCTCGAACTCTTTATAGACGGCCTCTTCTACTAGATCGGTTAGTTCGTTGATGATGAAGGAACCCTGCCACGGGTTCTCGCAGAAATTAAGGCCCAGCTCGCGATTGATGATCAATTGAATCGCGACCGCCCGCCGCACCGATTCTTCGGTTGGGGTCGTGATTGCCTCGTCATACGCATTGGTATGCAGGCTATTGCAGTTGTCGAAGATCGCATACAAAGCCTGCAAGGTCGTGCGAATGTCGTTAAAGCTGATCTCCTGCGCGTGCAAGCTGCGGCCGGACGTTTGAATGTGATATTTCAGCATCTGACTACGCGGACTCGCACCATAACGCTCGCGCATGGCGCGCGCCCAAATTCGCCGCGCGACGCGGCCGATAACGGTGTATTCGGGATCCATGCCATTGCTGAAAAAGAACGACAAATTCGGCGCGAAATCATCGATTTGCATACCGCGTGCGAGGTAGTACTCGACGATCGTGAAGCCGTTCGACAACGTGAACGCCAATTGCGAGATCGGATTCGCGCCCGCTTCTGCAATGTGATAGCCAGAGATCGAGATGCTGTAGAAATTACGTACATTCTGCTCGACAAAAAACGCCTGCATATCACCCATCATCTTGAGTGCGAATTCGGTCGAGAAAATGCACGTGTTCTGCGCTTGGTCTTCTTTCAAGATATCGGCTTGAACGGTGCCGCGAACGGTCGCGAGCGTATCGGCCTTGATCCGCGCGTAGGTTTCGGCGTCGATCACCTTATCTCCGGTAATGCCGAGCAAGCCAAGGCCGAGTCCGGTATTAGTCTCCGGCACTTCGCCGCGATACAGCGGCCGCGCGCGGTCCTTGAAGTAGGCATCGATGCGTTGTTGAGCGGCTGGCCACCCGCCACTGGCGTGCAAATGCTTTTCGACCTGCTGGTCCACGGCGGCATTCATGAAAAACGCCAGAATCATCGGCGCCGGACCATTAATGGTCATCGACACTGAGGTGCTCGGGGCGCAGAGATCAAACCCAGAATACAGCCGCTTCGCATCGTCGACGGTAGCGATCGAAACCCCCGAATTCCCGACTTTGCCGTAGATGTCTGGGCGCTCGTGAGGATCCTCGCCATACAGTGTTACTGAATCGAAGGCAGTAGACAGCCGATGCGCCGGCTGACCGGCGGAGACGTAATGAAAGCGTCGATTGGTGCGCTCGGCAGTGCCCTCGCCGGCAAACATGCGCGTTGGATCTTCGCCAGTCCGGCGGTACGGATAAACGCCCGCTGTATACGGGTAGCTGCCAGGAAGATTTTCCATCAGGCCGAAACGCACGCGATCGCCCCAACTATCGAATTTGGGGGCCGCTATTTTCGGGATTTTTTGATGACTCAATGTCTCGCGATAATTGTCCCCTTCGACCAACTTTTCCCGCACCTGATAGGTATATTTTTCTTGCGTGACACTCGCGATCCGCGCCGACCATTCGCGCAACACTTGCAGTGCCTCATCTCCGAGCTCGGCTAGCACCGCGTTGTAGTGTTGCCGCAGTTTAGTGAACGCCGCGTCCCCAGTGTTTAACACAGGCTCTGGATACGGATCGCCTGCGGTGGGTAGCTGGTCATCGCCCAGCGCGCGCAGGGCTTCATAGCAATGTTGTGCGGTATTCGCGCGCGTGGCATGCGCTTCGACGGCGGCATTTACGCCCCGCCCCTGCTCCGCGATCTCGGCCAGGTAGCGATTCTTATTGGCCGGGATCAACACCGTGGCGCGCGGTGCGCGTATCGTGACGTCGGCGTTGGTCGCCCATTTATCGGCCTCGGCACCGGTCTTTTTCGTCAGTTCCTGGCAGAGATTGACGAACATCCAGGTCAGACCCGGATCGTTAAATTGACTGGCGATGGTGGGAAACACTGGGATCGCTTCGTCGTCGGCCTGGAACGCCTGATGGTTGCGCTTCCATTGTTTGCGCACGTCGCGCAACGCATCTTCGGCGCCGCGCTTATCGAATTTATTCAACACAATAAGAGACGCAAAATCGAGCATGTCGATTTTTTCCAGCTGACTGGCCGCGCCATACTCGCTGGTCATGACATACACGGGCAAATCAACCAGGTCGACAATTTGCGAATCGCTCTGCCCAATCCCGGCGGTCTCGACGATGACAAGATCGAATTGCAGCGATTTGAGAAACGCCACCGCATCCCCCAGCATCGCGCTGGTCGAGAGATGCTGCCGACGGGTCGCCATTGAGCGCATATAAATTCGCGGGTGGCGCAAACTGTTCATGCGGATGCGATCGCCAAGCAGCGCGCCACCGGTTCGACGCCGCGTGGGATCGACCGCCAACACGGCGATGCGCATGTTCGGGAAATACTGCATGAAGCGCGACAGCAATTCGTCGGTGACTGAACTCTTGCCCGCGCCACCGGTTCCGGTAATGCCGATGACCGGCACCTTAGCGCCAGCGATTCGCCATTCCTTACGCAGCTTATCGAGCTGAGGTTCGGTCAGCACCGAATCTTCCATCGCCGATAGCACTTGCGCGATGGACAGCGGATCCTCGCGGGTCACGACGCTGGGGTAGAGCGAGGGGCGTCGTGCGTCGATCACGCGCGCGACCAAGTCGTCGATCATGCCCTGCAAGCCCATTGTCATCCCGTCGTTCGGATGATAAATGCGCTCAACGCCGTAACGTTGTAATTCAACGATTTCTTCCGGGGTAATGGTGCCACCACCACCGCCGAAGACACGCACATGCCCAGCGCCCGCTTCGCGCAACATGTCGATCATGTATTTAAAGTATTCGTTGTGGCCACCTTGATACGAGCTGATCGCAATGGCATCGGCGTCTTCTTGAATCGCCGCGTGCACGACATCAGCGACACTACGGTTGTGTCCGAGGTGGACGACTTCGGCGCCCGCGCCTTGGATTAAACGTCGCATGACATTAATCGCGGCGTCGTGGCCGTCAAAGAGCGAGGCCGCGGTGACAAACCGCAAGGGTGAACCAGGTGCCGCGGTTTCAGCGGCCGCTCGAATATCTTCGGCGCGTATGCTCATTGAGTATCTCCTCTAACGTAAACGCGGCGCGCTTACGGCATTAGCGAGCGGGATCAGCGCCCGCGTCATCTGCTGTTTAAGTCCTTCGTGCAATGCCTTAATGGCGTGGCGCGCGGTGGGCGTCACTAGCCATTGATAAACTACCCCGATGATCGTCGCGCAAAACTGCGCCGCCACACCGCTAACGTCCGCATCGGCACGGATCAACCCCTGCGCGATCCCTGATTTAATCCAGGCCTCGACATCGCGCTGCCGGCGCGCGTGGATATTTACGATGACTTGTTTTAGTTCGAGATCCGGACCAATCGAATCGAACCACAAGATATAGAAGGCCCGGATCCGGGCGGTATCGGTGCGCACGAAACGATAGTGCGCATCAGTGGCGGCGTGGATCGCTGCCAGGCCAACTTTGTCCTGCACCGCCTGCTGCAAGGCCTGGATCCATTCATCACCCACGGCGCGGACCACGTACGCACACAGACTGGCCTTCGAACCGTAACGCCATCCCGCCATCGCGCGGCTATAGCCCGCGAGTTCTCCGACATCTTTCAACGTCATCCCGCCAATGCCACGCTCAATAATGAGCGCCACGGCGGCGTCGACTAGCTTGGTTTCGGCCTGCGCGGTGCGCTCGGCATGCGAGCGGCGGGCTAAGGGTTTGCGAACGATGGCATCCATGTCGGTATTATTGGCGCGAAATTTACTTGTTCGCAACAAGAAAATTCAGGATCGGTCGATTTTTCAGTCGCCCGATGCCTATCTAATGTCTGGCGGAACACTACCTGTAGAACAAGGCGGGCTTTATTAACGCCCCGCTCGGTTGCTAGGTGTGCGCTGCGCTTAACCTCGCCGGCCATCCCTGGCTGGCGAGGAGCTGTTCCGCGTGCGGCGCTATCATCCCTGCGCCGCACGC
>JAYUEZ010000059.1:0-2748 GCA_043738965.1 Gammaproteobacteria bacterium | reverse complement strand
TGTCGTACGGTGGGGCAAGCGTCCTACTGCTGTGGCGGGCGTGGCGATCGCCCGCGCCCTATTTACCCGTAGCCGCGCGCTGGCTCGCGCTGGTGTTCTTGACTGCGGTGATTCTAAACGCCATGGATAATGATGCACTTACTAAGCTCGAGGTATCCGGCGTGGCATTGGCCGCAATCTTGGTTTTTAGCAATTGGCTCGCCGTGAAGCGCGTTACTGGATTACGTCGTCGATGAACCGGCGCTTCGCACCTGCTGTGCTAAGTAGTGCACTCGGGCTAGCGATCACGCTCGCTGGCTGCGCGAGCACGACGCTACCGATCGATAACACCGAATGGCAGCTTCAGCGCTGGGACGGTCACGATCTCGGCAGCGACAATCCACCACCGGACCTGCACATCGAACAACGTCAGGTCTGGGGCTACACCGGCTGCAATCAATATTCGGCCGCCTACACGGTCGAGAATGGTAAGTTAGTCGCCCACGACCTGCGCGTGACCCGCGACGTGTGTGTGGGTCCAGCCAAACAAGAACTTGAAGCCGCGTTGCTCGCCGCGCTCACCCGTGGGGTGCCGGTGGTGCAGCAAGGACAGCAGCTGCGATTGGATACTGGGTCGACGCCGCTCGAATTTGTTCGACGAGAACCGTCGACGCGACGGCTGCCTAACCCATAGTCGGCGTGCATTGAAATTGCCATCGTTTGCGAAGAGAAGTGGCGCTTGAATAATCCCCCCTCTCCCCTTGCGGGAGAAGGCCGGGGTGAGGGGTAAACGCGCGCACCGTCATTAGACAAGCAAAGGAGCAAACCATGACCAAACGAATTGACTCGGTGCTCAGCACTGGCATCGAGCGCGGGCAGGCGCCGGGCTGTGTCGCGATGGTGGTTGATCGAACGAGCACGCGATACGCCAGCGCTTTCGGCGTGCGTGATCTCGCGACCGCCGCGCCGATGCAAGTCGATACGATGTTTCGTTTGGCGTCGATGACGAAAGCGATCACGTCGGCCGCCGCGATGCAATTAGTCGAACGCGGCAAACTCACGCTCGACACGCCGGTCGCGAAGGTGTTACCGGAATTCGGTGCACTCGGTGTGTTGACCGGATTCTATGGCGACACACCTGCTATCCGACCGCCATCGCATCCGGTGACCCTGCGACATTTGCTGACCCACACCTCCGGCTTGGGCTACGAATTCTGGAGTGCGCCGCTCACGCAATGGCTGAAGGTAACGGGCACACCAGGGATCCTCTCGGGCCAACTCTCCACCTTGCGCACCCCATTGCTGCACGACCCCGGTGCTGCGTGGACCTATGGCCGCGGCACCGACTGGGTAGGCAGGATGGTGGAAGCAACTAGCGGTCAAACGCTCGACACCTACGTTCAACACCACCTACTCACGCCGCTTGGCATGCACGAAACCAGTTTTGATCCATCACCAGCGCTCACCCCGCGCATGGCTGGACTCGCAATCCGCGATGCCAGCGGCGGCTTAGCACCGCTACCCTTTGAGTGGCCGGCCGGACACGAGTTATGGAATGGCGGCCATCGTTTGCATTCAACGGCCGCGGACTACGCGCGCTTTTTGCAAATGCTGCTGAACGGCGGCACGTTCCACGGCGCGCGCGTGCTCGAAAGCAACACCGTCGAGCGCATGGGCCAAAATCATATCGGCGATCTGTGGGTGACCAACCTTAAAACCGTGCAGCCGGCTTACACCAACGACGCAGAATTTTTCCCCGGCATGCGAAAAAAGCACGGGCTCGGTTATATGATCAATTGCGAACAATGGCCGAATCGCCGCGCCATCGGCAGTGGCTGTTGGGCCGGCGTGTTCAATACGTATTTTTGGTTTGATCCGGCCCACGGCCTGGCCGGATTGTTGATGACCCAGGTCCTACCGTTCGCGGATCACGGCACGATGGCCTTGCTCGATGCGTTCGAAGAAGCGGTCTATACCGAATTCGGACGTTGAATGCGCGCGCCGCGCCGTGACAACACGGCCACCCAATAGCCGACGCTGCCCATCAACGAACCGGCGAGGATGGTCGCCAACATCGCGCGACTGCTCCCCGTGCGTGCCCATACCTGCGCCGTGATCGACGGCGCGAGCGCCATGGCAAACATCATCGGCAGCGCAATCGCGCCCATGGTGCGCGCGAAGTATTCGCGACCCAGCCACTCAATCGGTGCGGTACCACGCAAAATAGTCGTGATCCCGTGACCGGCGCCGAAGCACAAGGCAAATAGACTCAACCACAGCATCTGATGCGGCGCGAACATCAAAATTAGAATGGCAATAGGCACAATCGTCGAGGTACCCGCACCAAGTTTGGCGATTGAGGCGCCGGGCGCGATGCCAACAACGACTAACCGCGCGAGCGCTTGCACCGGTCCAATCAACGCGAAGGCCATTAAAATCATTGAATTCGCGACGCCTTCATGGCGCAGCAAGGGGACGAATTGAAAGATCAAACTGGAAGCAGTGAGACTGTACGAGGTGTACCACAACGTAAGTCCCCAGAACACCGGATTGCGGAAGCGCTGGCGCATCACCGCGCGACCTTGCGCGCGCTCGATGGCGCTCGGCGCGTGCGTGCGCCGCTGACGCGGCGGCACGAACCACCAATGTACCGGCGCGCTGTAGCAGAGGTTCAACAGCGCCAGTACACAGAGCGTGGTGCGCCAGTCGAGATGCGGGATTAGATAACCAATCAGCGGCACGTAAATGGTGCCGGCTAAGCTCGTTACC
>JAYUEZ010000058.1:0-19055 GCA_043738965.1 Gammaproteobacteria bacterium | reverse complement strand
CGTTGCCCGGACGGTAGCGTCTTTCTAACGCGGCACGCGGACCTACACCGCGTTTATCGCGATCCACGGCTGTTCAGCTCGGCCAAAGAGCGTCAATTCGGACCCGTGTTTGGCGCCAGCCCCTTGTACGAGCATCACACGACCAGCCTCGTCTTCAATGATCCGCCCTTGCATACTCAGGTACGACAAGCGGTGGGCGATGCCCTCGCGCCGCGCGCTATCGCGGCCATGGAATTCGGGCTACGCGAGCTCGTGAACGGCTTGCTCGATACGCTGGCAAGCCAGCAACACTTCGATTGCATGGCGGAATTCGCAAGCGTCATTCCAGTGGAAGTCATCGGTAATCTGCTGCGCATTCCGCGCACCGAGCGCGCTCCGTTGCGCGGCTGGTCGAATGCAATCCTCGGCGCCTTGGAATTTGGACTCAGTAGCGCGGGGCTTACGGCGGGCAATCGCGCGGTCGAAGAATTCGTCGACTACTTGAAAGGGTTGATTGCTGAACGCCGCCGACACCTGTCCACGGAACCGGACGACATCTTAAGTCGACTCATTCAATGGGAGCGCAACGGCGCTCGCCTGTCCGAGCATCAGCTTTATCATCAATGCATCTTCCTGTTGAACGCCGGTCACGAGACCACGACGAATCTAATCGGCAATTCGGTCTTTGCTCTGCTGCATTTTCCAGAGCAACTCGCGCGCTTGATGGCCAACCCAGCGTTGATGTCGAACGCCGTTGAGGAATTTTTGCGCTATGAGAGCCCGGTGCAGCTCGGCAATCGCACCACCACCGACGCGACCGAGATCAATGGCGTGGTGCTGCCGGCGGGAACGACGCTGACACTAGGCATTGGCGCAGCTAATCGCGACCACGCCGTGTTCGAGAATCCCGATAGGCTCGACATTGCACGCGAGGCTAGTGCGCATCTCGCGTTCGGCAGCGGCATTCACACTTGCGCCGGACTCCATGTAGCCAAACTCGAAGCTCGGATCGCGATTTCGGCACTTTTCGCCCGGTTTCCGCGACTTCGCTTGAACGGTGAACCGCGGCGCGCGGCGCGTGCGCGGTTTCGCGGTTTCGATTTTTTTCCACTTTCGACTCACCGCTGACGGCGAATAAGGGAAGCTCTGCAAAAATGCAGAGCTTCCCGCGGCACAGGGAGGTGCCGCCAAATTCGACGAACCTACTTCGTTGAAGTGGTGAGAAAAGCGAAAATCACACTTTCGCTTTGCGATCTCTGAAAAGTTCTGAAGGGATTTTTTCAGAGTTTCCTTAGCGCCGCAATGCAATTGAGCTGCATTGAAGATTGAATTATTTCGGTAATCGTCGCGAGACACTGCGTTATCGCCGAAAACTTCGTTAGTATTCGCCGGTCAAAAAAATGCGTTCTGTGCTTGGCGAACCTGCGCTGGGAAGAGAGCCATGTGGTTGGCCTGGTTCATGAGTGACCAAGCCATAAAATGTCACGACTTTAAAAATTAATTTGAGGAATTTCGCATGAAAAAAGCAACCATTCGCAAAGCAGGCATCGCAGCGCTGTCGATAATGTTCCTGGTAAGCACCGGCGCCATGGCTGCGACCAAACACAAGTGCAAAAAAGGCCAACACTGGGATGTCACGGCGAAAATGTGCGTGAAGAAGTAGCCATTTGTAATTCGATTGCTTGCAGCGGTGCAGTGTTTGCTAACCGCTGTGAGCGACCGCCCGCTCCATCGAACTATTGAAACGCTGGCATGATCTCATTCGCGAATTGATCGATCGTCGCCGACGTATCGAGAATTGGCTGCACCGCCACCTGATGCACACCCGCCGCATGCATCTGGCGAATGGATTCGATCACTTGCTCCTTGGTGCCAACCAACGTTGTCGCGCGCATGATTTTTTCAGTCATCAAGGCGGCATGCTCCGGCCGAAGCTTTTGTAAATATCCGCTATAGAGTTTGATGTGCCGGGTCTCGATCGGCGCCTCGGGCTCTTTGTAGACATTGGTGAACGCCATCAATTCCTGGCGAAAATCGGCGGGTAGCACTTCTGGATTGGTATGCGTCGACAACGCGAAAATGTTGCTGCTGGAGGCAACCATCGGCCCCACCGCCTCGCGCACCTCGTGGCTTCCGATGTCCCGCGCGTTTTTCGTCAAATAAAACGCCGTCATCGACAACACGTAGATTTTGTCTGGATCGCGTCCGGCCTTCACCGCACCGGCCTTCACGTTATCCACCATCCACTTCACGATCGCGGGATCTACCGCGCCGAATAGGATCACACCGTCGGCTATTTCACCCGCCATTTGCGCGACCTTCGGACCACTGGCTGCAATGTAGACGGGGATGTGATCTTTGATGTTGATCATGCCCACGTCTGGATTCAGAAATTTAATCTTTCGATGTCGATCGCCTTCAGAATAATCAGTGAGTTCGCCTTTGAAAAGGCCCTGACACACTCGAATATGATCGCGCAATTCATCCAATCGCGCGGCGGGCATGCCGAGCGTCCGGCGCGTGGTATTCCCAGTACCGATCCCTAAGATCGCCCGCCCCGGAGCGAGTTCGTTGATACTCGCCATGCCACACGCAGTTAGCGGGGCGATACGCGACTTGGGATTGGTGACACCCGGACCGAGTTTTATTTTGCTGGTCGTCGCCGCACACAGCGCAAGGGATGCGTAGACTTCGCTCGCCAACATCTGCGAATCATATAACCAGGCGTGCGAGTAGCCGCGAGCTTCGGCGTGCTGTACTTGCGTGGCCGCTTTGACCGAACCCATGAAGACAAATCCAAAGTCCATCGTTAACTCCTTGCTAAATCTAAATTCCAAACTGCAACGCCGCTAACTTAGCGTAAAGCCCGTCACGGACAACGAGCTCTGTATGCGTACCGTGTTCCACGATTCGCCCATGATCAAGGACCACGATGCGATCGACATTTTGTACTGTCGCTAGACGGTGCGCGATGATCAGCGTCGTATGCTCGCGCATGAGCTCAGACAATGCGAGCTGCACCAAGCGCTCAGATTCCGAGTCGAGGCTGCTCGTTGCTTCGTCCAACAACAGTACTGGTCGGCGCGCGAGCACGGCGCGCGCGATTGCCAATCGCTGGCGTTGGCCGCCGGATAAGCGGACTCCGCGCTCACCTAATTCGGTACGGATCCCCTCCGGCATGGGTTCAATGAACTCCCAGGCATAGGCCGCGCGACAGGCTGCGATCACTTCTTCTTCGGTGGCGTCGGGGCGTCCGTAACGCACATTGTCGGCGACGCTCGCGGCGAATATCACCGGCTCTTGGGGCACGAGTGCGAACGCATTGCGCAAAACCCGAGGGTCTAGGGTTCGATGTTCGACTCCGTCAATGGAGAGATCCCCTTGATCGGGATCGTAGTAGCGCAGCAACAGCTGAAATAATGTGGTCTTGCCAGCCCCCGAGGGACCCACGATCGCGACCTTCTCGCCCGGCGCGATTTCGAGTGAAACATCGCGCAAAGCCGGGGTTGCCGGGCGTGTAGGATACGCAAACGTGACGTGCGTGAGGCGCACCGCGCCGCGCGCCGGAACCGGCAATTGAGCTGGCGTTGCTGGCGCCATGATGGCCGACGGCGTCGCAAGAAGTTCGAGCAATCGTTCGGCGGCACCCGCCGCGCGTTGCAGATCGCCGAACACTTCAGCCACCGCGCCGACGGCGCCAGCCACCAGCACCGCGTAAAACACAAAGGCCGAAAGATCACCGGCCGAAATGTGGCCCGCAACCACGTCGTGTCCGCCGATCCACAGAATGACACCGATGGCGCCAAACGCAAGAAACAGTACCTGGGTCACCATCAACGCGCGGAGGCGGATCCGATGCTGCGCGGTCGTGAAATGCGCTTCGACGCGTGCGCCAAACAGCGCGCGATCATGGACTTCGTGGGCATAGGCTTGCACGGTGCGGATCTCGTGCAGCGTTTCGTCGATATAAGCGGCGACCTCGGCGACTCGGTCCTGACTCGCGCGCGATAATTTTCGTACGCGCCGGCCAAAAATCATCATCGGCAGGAAGACCAGCGGCACGCAAATCAGCACCAGTGTGGTGAGTTTCAGCGACGTGATCGCAAGCATGATCAACGCCCCAATCATCAACAAAAAATTGCGCAGTGCGAAGGAAGCCGAAGAGCCCACCACGACTTCCAACAACGCCGTGTCATTGGTCAGGCGCGAAATAATTTCACCGGTGCGGGTTAGTTCGAAAAACGCCGGCGATAGCTCGAGAATATGGTTGAACACGCTGCGTCGAATATCCGCGGTGACGCGCTCACCCAACCACGTCACGAGATAGAATCGGCAATAGGTCGCCACCGCCATCACTGCAATCACGAGCAAAAGCCCTAGCAATGCCTGATCGAGCAGCCCCGGATTCCCTTTGGCAATGCCGTGATCGATCACGCGACGCAGACCTTGACCGATCGCGAGCACACTGGCGGCAGCGATGATAAGCGCCACGGCGGCACCCAACACTCGCACACGATACGGCCGGACATAAGTCCACAGCATGCGGAGCTGGCGCAGATCCTTCGATGGTGCGCGATGTTCCATGGCAGTGGCTGGCGGCATCGTATTGGCGTGGGAGATAAAGTTGAGTTCGGCTATGCTTGTCCGCAAGGCCTAATGTCGAGACTCGTTGATTATGACAGTGCACCCGCAAGCCGGCTATCCGCTCGCGCCGCAGGAACTCGTTGATGTCGCACGCTTGGTGACTGCGTATTACGCGGCGGCGCCGGATCCCGGCGTGCCCGCGGAGCGCGTGGCGTTCGGTACCTCGGGCCATCGAGGCTCGGCATTCGCCCAGAGCTTCAATGAAGCGCACATATTGGCGATCACGCAGGCAATCTGCGAATACCGCCATGCCCAGTCGATCACCGGGCCGCTTTATCTCGGCATGGACACTCATGCGTTATCCATACCAGCGCATGCCACCGCGCTCGAAGTACTCGCCGCGAATGGTGTCACGGTGATGATTGCAGCAGACGATGAATACACGCCGACACCGGCAGTATCGCACGCGATTTTGACGTACAACCGCGATCGCTCCGGCGGATTTTCTGATGGCATCGTCATTACGCCATCGCACAATCCGCCGCAGGACGGTGGTTTCAAATATAACCCGCCCCACGGCGGGCCCGCCGGCACTGACGTGACCACCTGGATTGAGCAACGCGCGAATCACTTGCTTAGCGATTTAAGGGCCGTGCGCCGAATACCTCTCACGCGCGCTTTAGGCTGTGCGACCACGTATCGGCATGACTATTTGCATGCGTATGTGAAGGATCTCGTGTCGGCCATCGATTTTGACGCGATTCGCGGCGCCGACATGGTCTTCGGCGTTGACCCGCTGGGCGGCGCCGGCGTGCACTATTGGCCGCTGATCGCCGAGATCCACGGGATCAAACTCGACGTGGTCAACACCCTGGTCGATCCCACGTTTCGGTTTCTTCCGCGCGACTGGGATGGTCAATTGCGCATGGATCCATCGTCGCGTTATGTCATGCAAGGCCTGCTCGCCTTGCAAAGCAAATTTGAAGTCGCCTTTGCGTGCGATGCCGATCATGATCGGCATGGAATCGTCACCAAGAGCACGGGTCTTTTGCCGCCTAACCATTATTTGGCCGTCGCGGTGGATTACTTGCTAACCCATCGGCCACATTGGCCGCAGACGGCGGCAATCGGTAAAACGCTGGTCAGTAGCAGCATGCTCGATCGCGTAACGGCGAAGCATGGGCGCGAGCTTTACGAAGTGCCGGTCGGCTTTAAATGGTTTGTCGATGGCTTATTCCACGGCACCCTGGCCTTCGGTGGCGAAGAAAGCGCGGGAGCGGCGTTCTTGCGTCGCGACGGCCGCGTGTGGACCACCGACAAAGATGGGATCTTGTTAAATTTGTTGGCCGCCGAAATGACGGCGACGACTGGCCGCGATCCCGGCGCGCTCTATCGCACACTCGAAACCGAATTCGGTGCGCCGTGCTACGACCGCATTGATGCGCCAGCCACCCCGGCGCAAAAAGATCGCCTAAAAAAACTATCACCCGCCGCCGTTGTGCAAACGGAACTCGCGGGCGCACCCATCACGCAGATCTTGACGCAGGCACCGGGTAATCAAGAAGCCATCGGCGGCTTGAAAGTCGTCACCACCGACGGCTGGTTCGCCGCACGGCCCTCCGGTACCGAGAACGTTTATAAGATTTACGCCGAGAGTTTTCGCGATGCGCGACATTTACGTGAAATTCAGGACGAGGCGCAGACCCTGATCACGAGCGTAATCGGAAGTGGATGACACATTTCGTCGTTTTTCCAACCAGCCGAATTCACGCAATTGTGGGGGATATGCGTCGGCACTCGTCCTATTCCGGTATCAACCAACGAACAGCGCTCGGCGCATTGGTATCGGCCTTCAGCACTCGGCGCAGCCATGGCAGCAGGCGTTTTAACTGCTCGTCGAGTTGATACGGTGGATTGATGATGACTAAACCCGAGCCGGTTAAGCCGCCATCGGCCTTGGGCGGACGCATTGAGAATTCCACACTGAGCATGCGTCGAATGCCAGTAGTGACCAGCCGTCTGAGGATTTGATCGGCGGCTGCGCGATCGAGGATTGGGTACCACAGGATGTACACCCCGGTCGCCCACCGCTGCACCGCGTCGGTCAACAGCGCAATCACGGCTTTGTACTCGGTCTTGATCTCGTACGACGGATCGATCAACACCACGCCGCGCTTTTCGAGTGGGGGCACAAACGCTTTTAGTAATTCGTAACCGTCGCCATGTTCGATGCGTGTGTTGGATATCCGCGCGAAGGCTTCGACCAGTAATCCATGATCGGTCGGGTGGCGCTCGATCAAGACCATGCGATCGTGCGGGCGTAACAAATGCTGCGCGAGACGCGGCGAGCCCGGGTAATAGCGCAAGGCAGGCGATGGATTTTCAGCGCGTATCGCGGCGAAGTAATCGTGCAGTGGCTCCGGCACGTCATCGCGCGCCCACGCGCGTGCTATTCCGTCACGGGACTCAGCCGTTTTCTCGGCTGCCGGAGATTTGAGATCATAACGGCCCGCGCCAGCATGGGTATCGATGTAACACAATGGCGCAACCTTGCGCTGTAATGCGCGTAAGACGAGCGTGAGCACACCGTGCTTCAGCACGTCAGCATGATTACCGGCATGGTAGGCGTGACGGTAACTCAACACCGGAATTCTCCTCGTTTACTTTTATAAATGACGGTATTGCGCTGCATCAACGGAACGCGCGGCTTGCCGAAATTGAGCTGCAAGTGTAACGTCCAACGCGCGGTGTCCCTACCGCACGAACGCTTGCAGAAGAACCATCTTGGAGACTGCCCAATGAGTTTACGCTTCGGTGTTCTATGGCCATTTCGTAATCCAGAATTCGCGCGCGTGCCATGGGAATCCCTCTACCGATCGCATCTTGATCTCGTGGTCGATTCAGAAGCCATGGGCTATGACGATGCCTGGTTAACCGAACACCATTTTGTTGACGACGGCTATTCGCCATCACTACTCCCTATCGCCGCCGCCATCGCGGCGCGCACGTCGCGGATCCGCATTGGCACTTTTCTTGTTCTGCTGCCCTTGCATAACCCAGTTCGCATCGCCGAAGACACCGCGACCGTTGATCTCATTTCTAACGGCCGCTTTGAACTCGGCGTAGGTCTTGGCTATCGCCGCGAAGAGTTTTCCGATCAAGGCATCTCGCACACCGAGCGGGGCGCGCGACTGCAAGAAGGTATCGCGGTCGTCCAACGTCTGTTGAGCGGCGAATCGGTCACCTTCAATGGTAAATTCAGCCAGCTGAAGAATATTCAGATCGTCCCACCTGCACTCCAACGTCCGCATCCGCCGATCTGGCTCGGGGCAATCGCACCGAAGGCGATCGAACGCGCGGCGAAGATGGGGTTCCACTTCCAAGCGGTGGGCTCGACGATGTTGGATAAGATGTACGACGATGCGCTACGCGCCGCCGGTCGCAATCCGCAAGATTACAACATCGCGCAGTTGCGTGCCGTGTACGTGGCGCCGAGCCGCGAACAAGCGTGGGAACTAGCCGCCAAACCGTTGCACTACATGGCGAGCTGCTACGCGAAATGGTTCTCTGAAGCCAACGACAAGCCTGGCGACGACAAGGCCTTACAAGGAATTCCGAGCGTCGAAGAGATGATCAAAAAGCAGCATTTCAGCTTCTTTGGTGAAGACGCGATCGTCGGCACGCCCAAGGACGCTTGCGAAATGATCGCCGACTACACCAAACGCGGCCGCGTCACCCACATGGTAACCGCCCAAGCCCTACCCGGCCTCAGCCCACATCACGTGCGCGCCAGCATGGAACTCTTCAGCAAGGAAGTGGCACCACGCTTTAGAACTTAGCACGACAACAACGATGACATCCTAGTGAGATCTCATCCGAGGTGCCTTGAGCCCAGGCACCTCGGACACTTTTCGTTAGGCACACTTATCGAGGTAAGGTCTGCTGTTACGAACCGTAGCATTCCTTGACGACCTGACCGCTCGCCACGCCTTCACTCTTCAGTGCGAGGTATTTCTTCCAGAACGCCGCATCGATTTTACGTAAGCCTTCATTCGTTCCACGGATCCGATAGCGTTTCAAGTGACCCGGACCACCGTTGTAAATCGCATAACTCGCGCGCGCCAAATTATCAATGCCGCCCGGCGCTTCGTGCTCGCGTTTCCTGATCGCGAAATCGACGAGGTAATGCACCAAAATCTCATTGCCAGCACGGGCGTTATATCCGACGTCATTTAACAACGCTTGCAGGTCGTAGATCCCGCGCCAAACATGCGTGTTGACTTGCATGATGCCGACCGAACCCGAGACCGAGCGAATCGTTTGCACCGTGTGATCCTTCAATACGTACTGTCGCCAGCACGTCTCCTGCCACGCAGTCGCGCGGAGTAGCGTTTGATAAACCGCGGCGTACGGCGGTTGCACCTTGCCGCGCCCAAGTTCGACGCTGGCGAGCTGTTCAAATAACCTGGCGACGACAGTTAAATACTGATCGAGATCGGCACTCTCGGGAACCCAACCACTGAGGCGTTGGCTGAGTGCCGGATCGATACCCGAGGCAGCCTCGGCGCTCGGAACTATTTGCCACCACCAGGGTTGGCGCACGTTTCCGGCCTGCGAAAATTCCGGCTCGAACCCCAACAGAGCCCGCAGCCCCGGATCAACTGCGATCGAATACGCCAGTGCCGAATCATCGACCGTAGGTAACAACGTGCGGGCCAGTCGGCGAAGCGCGTTGGCGTCGAGCATTAAACCCAGCTGCGGCGCCGCGGCTTGCAGCGTCCGCCAGGTCTCGGCCGCTGAAATAAAGCCTAAATAACGCAACGCGTCCGCGCCCCCCGGGACGCGTGTCGCTAGTTGAAGGAACGGCGGCGCCAGTCGCGTCCAGGTTTTGACGAAAAGGCCCGGCACCGGATCGACTGTGCTGTCGGTCGAAAGGATTGTGACTAAGTCATGTCGCCCATCGAGCAAGGCGGCGCCGAGTGTCGTGGTCAAGGATTCGTCCGCGTCCGCTGCCACCGTTTTAATGAGCCACGTGGCGAATCCTTCCCAGATTTGCCACTCATTCCGCAGGCGCTCCAGCTCGTCCTCCGTCAACGCCGGTTCCGGCGCGGACATCCGCCAATCGGCAGGAATCGGTGGCACTGTCAGCGCAATTTGCACATTCAGCGTTTCAGCGGCAGCCACCACCGCCTTGATGCGCAGCGAATCAAACATCGATCCCACCGCTGCATCGCTCGTACTCGCTTGCACGAATTCACGCGCGCTACCGAGGGCGGGTGCCAGATCGAGCACTACCCCCGCCAGGCGCGGGTGCGCATATTGTTTGACCCAGGCCCACACCACACCAGGGACACTCGCGCGCTTACCCTTACGGTCAAGAATATTGGAATCGACGACGCGAAAACCGATGCCAACACGACCGCTAACCAGATACGGTTCTTCGTTCGTCTCGAGTACACCAGTCCAGTCGAATAGGAACAAACATTGACCAGCGGCGAGTGGTGTTCCGACATGCGCAGTCAGCGTCGTCAGTACTCGCACCCGCTGGCGGCCACCACTTTCGACTCGAGCTTCGGACAAAGTCAGTGTATTACAGGCGCTTTGACCTTCAAACACGCGCACGGTTTGCGCGGGTCCGATGAACACCTGGGCAATGAGCGCATCTTCTACAATTCGATAGGGCACCGGCAACATAACCAATGCTTCCTCGGCGTGCGCGCACCGACTCCCAATTAAAGCCGCAATTAATAGCCATCGCGTCATCGCCATGTGCACTAGCGCGACCCGGATGCTATCGCTTGAGGCCGAAGACACTCGCCCATTCTTCAATCGCGGTTTCCTGTGCAGGAACCAGTTGAATGATGAGCTGGTCGTAGCCCGCAGTCTCGAACGCCGCGACGCGCGTCTTTAGCGCTTCGCGTGTGCCCGTCAGGGTTAAATTTTTGATGAGTTCGGGACCGATGAATCGACGTTCATCGTCGCGGAGAAACATTAAGTGTCCGCGATGCAATTCTAAATACCGGGCGTTCGACGGGGTATAGGTTTCATATACCGCGCGATACGCATCCACCACTGACCGCAGTGGGGGCGGTACGTCCGCCTGTGGACCGTCTTCGACTAACCAATGCAATGCGATTGCCGCGAACGGCCCGGCTTGGGCGAGTGCACGGGGACTGTCGTACGCTTCGTTCGGCTCAAGTACGCAGCCGAGCATCAGGCAACTCGCGTAACAGCTGGCAGGATCGCGCCCGCGCTTACCCCATTCGACGCGCATGTCTTGCGCTTGGTCGAGCGCCGCAGGGCTCATGTAAGCATTCAGGAAACCGTCGGCCATGTCGGCCGTGAGCGCGCGCGCTTTGGGACCAAAGGCCGAAAAATGGATGGGAATCGGATCCTTGAGATTAATGAGGCCCAACTCGGGACTCATGAACCTAATCGCGCGGCGTTTACCTTCGAATTCTGCTTCGACTGTTTCACCATTCAACAGGGTGCGGATGATCCGTGCGTATTCACGTAGCTCAGAGAGCTTCTGGGCCTTCAAGCCCATCGTGCGTCGACCGGTATAACCCGTGCCAAGCCCACAGATGATTCGTCCCGGCGCGAGTTTATTCAGAGAGGCTAATGCATTGGCCGCGACTGGCGCCATTCGATTCGATGGAATTAATACGCCGGCCCCAAGTTTGATGCGCGTGGTCTGCATGGCGGCGCCGGCCATCGCGACGAAGATATCTGCGCATAACAGTTGCGTATCGTAGAACCAGGCGTGGGTGAAACCGAGCGCCTCGGCGCGCTTAACCACGCGCCACGCATCCGCGGCGGGCGCGAGGGCGATCCCAAAATCCATGACAAATGACCCCCGGACGGACGAACGCCGCGAGCCAAATGATAACGGCTTTTAGGAGACGTCCCCACCCATTTTGGGCGGCCGGCTACAAGGGGTCATTTTTGCGTGACGCCGAAGGCCTGCCGTTGCGCCATGAAGGTTTCGACATTGCACGCCATGATCAATAAATCATGGTATTCGCCGTCGCGATCGCGGACTTCATCTTTCAGCAGTGCTTCGGCTTGAAAGCCCAACTCCTGAAACAATGCACGCGCACCGACTTGATCGGGCGTCATCCGCGCCACCACTTTTTCCACGCCCAAGGCGAGCGCCATATTGAAGGCTTCGCGCGCAAGCAAACGTCCCAGTCCCGCACCGCGAACTCGGGCGGCGGTCGCGACTCTGAGGTCACCCACATGCGCTGACCAATCAAGCTCGGTAAGGTGGATGGAAGAATATCCAGCGACGCCATCCGCGTCTTCGCACAAAATCGTGTGCATGGCGCCGCGGCGGACAGCGTCAAGCCAGCGGTTGACACCTTCTGGTTTGGTGATATCGCGGCGCATGAACAATAAATCGTGTGGCGATAGCGCCAACGCAAATTGCTGGAGCAACGGCGCGTCGGTCGGCGCCATTTGGCGCAACGTGAAAGATTTATCTTTGAGTTTTACCTTTAAGGGATACTGCTTGAGCGCCACGGTCGCATTCGCGTTAGTCATCTTTTTGATTCTCCTGCATTTCTCAAGTCGAACGCACACTAAGCCATTTGTCGAGCTGCGGCCATAAGCGATACACCGCATTGCCCCCGGCGACCAGACTGACGTGGCCACCGCGAACGACAATCTCCTCTTTGTCCTTGCTGCCAACCAGTTTGATGAGATCGCTCGATGCTGCGGTCGGTACGATGTGATCAAACTCGGCGGCCACGTGCATGAACGGCTTGCGGATTTTACCCAGTTCAACCAGTTTGTCACCCAACCGGTATTGATTCTTCACGAGTTTATTTCCGCGCAAGAAATCGCGCACCATGTCGCGTGCTAATTCGCCTGGAATCGGCAGTTGTTCGGCTGCCCAGCGATCAAAACGCAAACTCGCTTTCACGAAAGCATCATTTTCCACGTTGTTAAGAAGCAACATTTGATTCGCCCGCTTCTGAAGCGGGCGCAGGGCTTGAATCGACGCATTGATCATGTCACCCGGAATAATCCCTAATTCATCGACAATGCGATCGATGTCGAAGGCATCGGCTGTGGCCCAGGTCTTATACAGTCCCATGCCATCCGAGTTGACGGGCGTGGTAAAACACACGAGATTTTTGATCGGCCCGTCGTGGTGGATCGCCGCATTCATCGCCGCCAGCAGTCCACCCATGCAGTAGCCGATGACGTTAACGTCTTGCTCGCCCGATTCTTGTTGGACTCGCGCAATACTTTCGTCGATTAAATTAAGCGCGAATTGCTCCATCCCTAAGTGAGCATGTTCGCGGCGCGGTGGAATCCAGTCCATCAAGTAAACGTCATAGCCCTGGAGCAACAAGTACTCGATAAAACTTTGGCCTTTCGCCAGATCGAGAATATAACCGCGCGCGACTGGCGACATCACGATCATTAGCGGAATTCGATAAATTTCGTCGGTAAGCGGGAGGTAGTGATAAAGACGCAAGGTGTCCCGCGTATAAACCAGCTCTTTCGGAGTTTGCCCGACTTCGATATCAAGGTCCGCCTGCTGCAAGGCGAGGCCAGGAATATTTCGCGCGAGTGTCCGCTCGACGGTTTTCTTTACCCGCGCTTCGACAGAATCAGCAGGGGATTCAGAGCTCGGACGTGGAATTTTCTGTGCCATATCGCGACCAATTTCTAACTGTGGCCGGGCGGCCGCTTAGTGCGGGCCGGCCGGACAGGGGCGACATTCGGTTCTGCCGCGCCCGCATTGCGCATGTTGCGAGCAAGCAGCGCCCGATGTTCGCGTAGTTCAACATGTAGCGCGGCGAGCGAATCTTCAACTTGGCCTAAGCGATCGCTTAAATCAAGTACATCTGAACGTGATGGCAAATTCAGGTTCGCGAGATACTGGCTCATGGCTTCGCTGAACATCCGGTGCGTATGCAACGCCTCCTGCATGTAGCGGCCCATCCCTTGTGAGAATTTTTCGTCGCCCATCATTTCGGTTAGCGCCTGACTCCAGGCCTTTTCAGATTTCACGAACCACTCACGCCATAGATGCATCGGGTTCAATTTTTCATCAGTACTCATTGTGTCCCTCCATGAAATGCGCGCGCGGTTTCGGTGTTGTGTAATTCACGCGTTGCTTTAGTCGATTCATTCAGACGTGCGGCGATCGCGCGATAGACGTCTGGGTGGAAGATCATGCCGATATGCGTCGAGCGCACTTCGGTATTCGCGAGTGGATCGTCTTCAACACAACTACTCCAATCCGCGACGCCGTCGTGACGTGAGTAAATTGCGAATTGCGGAACTGTCGATGGCTCGGGCTGGAGTAGATTGCGGACAAAATTGCATAAGCAATGCCCGGTACCACAGGAAGCGTGCAAGTTACGTCCAACGACGGGACTCTGCGCGACTTTTAATTGATCCCAGATGTCGACCACCGCGGGATGCGCTTTCACAAGCGATCGAAACGGCGAACCTAGGGTGATAATCCGATCGATCAACTCGGGATGCTCTTGAACCAAGCTTTTGGCTAACATGCCGCCGAGGCTGTGGCCAATAATCCGGACTTTGTGTCCCGAGCGCTGCTTGATCCCACGTAGACGGCTAGCCAGTGCGCGCGCCGTTTTATCAGGGCAATCGTTGTTCCAAGCGATATTCGACAGATTCGACGCGTAGCCAATGCGCTTGAGCCAACGATGGAGCTCGAGCATCAAACCGTCACCTGCCATAAAACCTGGGATCAACAATACCGGCTCACCGTGTCCACGCGGGACACCACACCCGACAAAGACCCGACTGACCCGTAACCGCATCCACTCGACCGGCCATTTCGCTTCCCGCCACAACGGCGTCAGCGTGGCTTCGACCGAGGGGTCGTACGCGAACGGGCTTTCGATTTCGAGCGTGTCTGAAAATTCTTGATCTGACATTGGCTATCCGTTGTTATTAGGCCGCCAGTTAAGTATCGCTGCCAGGTCCTGGCCGCGATACCTCGAGCAAACGCTTAGCGTGGCTTGATCCAGAAATTCACAATGTTGCGGCTCGCTTCGGTTAACGCCGTCGACTGGCACGTAGTTTTGAATGTCTTGCCGAGTTCGCTCGCGACATCTGCTTGTTCGCGATACAGGGCTTTCGCGAGATCAAGCGCGCGCCCCTGCGCCACGGTGCTGGCTTCGACCATGGCTTTTAGATTATTCGAATAATCTTGCGGCTTTTGCACGACTTTTTTGGTTAACTCAATGAGTTCCTGCTGACCGGTAATCAACGCTTCGATGAGCTGAGTGCTGATCCGTTGTGATCGTTCGTAGCCAGCCTTGACCGCCGTGCCGAGCTTTTTCTGTTGCTCGCCAAATTTGTCGAGATAGGAAACGAGGGCTTCCCCGTTGAATGGGAGTTCAAATGCTGGTTTGGTTGCTGATTCGGTAGACATTAGGGGTTCCTTAATCTTGATACCACTTTATGATGTTTGAAATCGCTTCTGAATGTTGCGCTGCAATATTCTGTTGACATTTATAGACGGTGTCCGGTTAGATGTCAATCGCAGTGCAGCATATTCTTTAAATCCCTTAGATTAAGGACCACTCCATGTCGGTCATCGTTGATAAAAACATCCTCGTTCCCCTACGTGACGGCACCGAGCTACGTGCCGATATCTATCGTCCCGCGGCGGCTGGCCGTTACCCAGTATTGCTGCAAAGAACCCCTTATAACAAAGAGTTGTGGCCAATCACGGCAATGACTTTAGACCCAATTCGGGCGGCCGCCGCAGGCTTCGCGGTCGTGATCCAAGACGTACGTGGGCGGTGGGCTTCCGGTGGTGGGGTATTTTTCCCGTATCGCGATGAACTCAACGATGGCTATGACAGCGTCGCCTGGGCCGCGGACCAGCCTTATTCGTCTGGCCGAGTAGGCTGTTATGGCCTGTCCTACATGGGCGGCACATCGTGGTTGGCCGCCGCATCGGGCCATCCGGCGTTGCAGGCCTTGTCACCGACGACCGCCCCTAACGATTTCTGGCGCGATCATTTTTGGCGTGGCGGCGCACTCAACATTGGGACCTTGGCGATGTGGGCCATGCGTGCGATCGGACCCGCCGCGCTCATTCGCGGACGCCCGAAGCCCGCGGATTTTTTTCCATTGCTCACGCAACTTATCGATGACATCGACAATTTCGACAGTGTTTTGCGCGCGTTACCGCTCAATCAATTTGCGCCGACACGGCCAGACGACGCCGCGTTCTTGCCGTTTTTTTACGAATTCCTGCGCCACCCCGTGCCGGATAACTGGACGGCGAGCTTGTTAATGACGGGGAAACATTCCCACGTGACGGCACCGAGTCTCGGTATCGCGGGGTGGCACGACTTACTCCTCGCCGCTGATTTGCAGCATTTCCGCGCTATGCGCGACAACGCTGGCTCGGACCACGCGCGCCGTCACAGCAAACTGATCATCGGACCCTGGGCGCATGGCATGTTTCATAACGTGGTTGGTGAGCTTGATTTTGGCTTTCGCGCTAATGGCATGTTTCTCGATCTCAAGGAAGATCTCACAAAGTTGCAGCTCCGCTGGTTTGATCGCTGGTTAAAAGAAGAGCGCAACGGCATCGACGAGGAAGCGGCTGTAAAACTGTTCGTGCAAGGACGCAATCGCTGGCGCGACGAAAACGACTGGCCGCTGGCCCGCGCGCGCGCCACACCGTGGTTTTTGAATGGCGACGCGAGTTTTTCGCCGACGCGAACCGCCACGAGCACTGATGCTCGCAGCTTCCTTTACGACCCACACGATCCCTGCCCAACCCGTGGCGGGACGTTATTACTGCCGACGCAATATTCGCCAGGACCGGTCGACCAGGCCGCGCTGTTGAATCGTCGCGACGTACTGCAATACACCTCATCCGCATTATCTTCTGAACTTGAAATCACTGGCGCCGTGAAAGCAGTGCTCTACATCACGACCAGTGGTCGCGATACCGATTTCGTCGTGAAGCTATGCGATGTCCATCCCGACGGACGCTGTCTCAATGTTTGCGATGGCATCCTCAGATTATCGTTCCGCGACGGCCAATCGCGTCAGGCGCTCGAACCGGGAGCAGTGGTTAAGATCAGTATCGATCTATGGTCCACGGCAATGGTCTTTAAAGCGGGTCACCGCTTACGCGTGCTGGTCACGTCCAGCGATTTTCCGCGCTACGACCGCAATCCCAACACCTTTGAACTCGCGCATGAGGCGACTAAGCTAGTGCCAGTCGTGCAGCAAGTGCTGCATACTGAGAGTGGCGCATCGCACCTCGTGCTACCGGAAATTCACTCGATTTAATTTCGCTCGAAATGCGCTAACACTGGCCGTATTTTCTTTGATAAACGGAGATCGCCGATGCTTGGGACTCTTGTGCTCACTGCCGGGGCGGCCTACGCCGGATATCGACTATTCCCGGAACCGTTGTTTAACCTTGCGATGGCGTCGCAACGCATGCGCGCAGGGTTAAGTCTCAAGGAAACCTTTGTCGACGGTCACCGCATATCGTACCTAGAGGGCGGGCGCGGTGAACCCTTGCTGCTGCTCCACGGGTTCGGTGCGAACAAAGACCATTGGCCGTTGGTGGCGCGCTATCTAACGCCGCAATATCGAGTCATCGCACTCGATATTCCGGGCTTCGGGGACAGCAGTCGGGTGCCTGAAGCAAGTTACTCGCTCGATCTTCAATTGAATCGCTTAGAGGAATTTGCGCAAACGCTCGGCCTCGGCCGTTTTCATCTCGGCGGCAACTCAATGGGGGCGTACTTGGCGGCGCTGTATGCGGCTCGGAAACCAGACCAAGTCGATAGTCTGTGGTTGCTAGCCCCGCCGGGCGTGGCGGCCGCAGCCACTAGCGAATTGTCTCGCTACATCGCACGTGGCGACAACCTCTTACTCATCGATAGCGAAACCAAGGGCAAACGCTTGCAATCGATGATCTTCTGCAAAGCCCCTTTTGTCCCGAAGGGCTTTCTGAACGTCTGGTTAACGCGCGCCCTTGGCGACAACATGTTCAATAGCAAATTGTTCGGCGAGCTCTTCGCCGAGCCCATCATGCTGGACCAGCGCTGCGCAGGATTGGCGACGCGCGCGTTGATTGTGTGGGGTGACGACGATCGGCTGCTTGATGTTAGCGGTGCCGCCGAGCTGCACAAATTACTGCCCAACTCGGATGTTCGCATCATGCGCGGGATGGGACATTGTCCGATGCTCGAGCGACCGCGGAACACGGCACAAGATTTTCTAAACTTCCACGGCCGGGCGCTTTAAGCAAACTTGCAAAAGGCGGCGACTGGATGCGGCACAGGGAAGTTCCTTAAAGTTCGCGGCAGCTAATTTTAGACACGTAACCGCGCGCTGACAGCGTTCCCCACCGCGCGCAGATGACCCTCGACGGCATTCTCGGCGGCGACGGGATCGCCTGCGATAATTGCACGTCGAATCGCAAGATGCGCTTGTCGTACTCGTTTCGTGAAATACAACGAACCGAACGCCACCTTAATATAGAAATCGCTGCGGTCCCATAAACTCGCCGCGATTTGGCACGCGCTCGGTGTGCGCGCCAACGTATGAATTTGCGTATGAAACATTAAATTGAGTCGACGGTAAGCCGGATCTCGCGTAGTCGGTCGGCCGGCCTTTTTAAGCGATTGATCGATCGTCGCGCACAAGGCTTTGAATTCGGCCACGTCATCGATAGTCCGGCGCGCCGCGGCCAGCCGCGCAACACACCCTTCCACCGCCGCGAATAAGGCAAAGAAATCTTCCACTTCATCGGGGTTCGGCATACGCACGCGACACCCGACCTGCGGTATGACCGTGACAAAGCCTTCGCCCGCCAAGCGTTTAATCGCTTCCATCACCGGGACTCGACTGCACTTGAGGGCGGCGGCGAGATCAACCACTGATAACCAGTCACCAGGCTTCAGTTCTCCTTCCAGCAACTGCGTCAGCAGGTGCGCGTAGGCGTCGTGCGCACGCGCATTCGGCGCTTTCACCGCTCGAAATAGTGGACCGCTGACCAAGGTCCGTGCGTTGCGCTTCATTCGGCGTGACGTGTCCGGCACTTCATGTTTTCTGATATTGACATACTAATATATTACTTGCCATATTAGCGAATGTTCGCCGCGCGATGATTTGTGCTAAGCGTCCGCGCATCGGACAAATGGGCAATGTGCTACCTGCGCGCAATCCACTTCTGCTAGCCGAGGATTTGGCGATGCTCGATCACTTCTCCGAAGGTCGGATCATGCCGCGCTTCGCGCGCGGCTACCAAGCGCGGCACGTCGGGACCATAGGCCAAAAATTCAATCCATACTGGACCTCGCCCAACGAGCCGCAATTCGCCGAACACGATCGCGTGAACCGCGAATTATTCACCGAGCATTACGAGATCATTCGCAAGGCGTGGCGCGAGCTCTTGTTCAAACACGTTGGGCAACATTGGGAACTACCGCCAACCGGGATCGATTGGAATCATCCAG
>JAYUEZ010000057.1:0-2755 GCA_043738965.1 Gammaproteobacteria bacterium | reverse complement strand
GCATCGCGCCTATAACCAACGCGACGAATTGGTCGCGGTGTGTAAACGTTCCGGGCTCATGCTGAGGAAGCCGGCATGAGTGTTATTCGCTCGATGCTATTTGTCCCCGGCGACAGCGAAAAGAAAATGGCCAAATCGGGCTCGATCGGCGCGGATGCGCTGATCCTCGATTTGGAAGATTCGGTCGCCGCGCAGCGCCGGCCATTGGCGCGTGAGATGACGCATGCCTATCTCCGCGAAGCGGATCGCACCCGAGCAGAATATTGGGTGCGAATGAATCCGCTCGATTCGCCCGATGCCTTGCTCGATTTGGTGGCGGTGGTTGGGGCGCGCCCGAACGGAATTGCGCTGCCCAAGTGCGAGGGTCCGCATCACATTCTGCAATTGGCGCATTATCTCGACGTGCTCGAGGTGCAGCACGGCATTCCCCTGGGCAGTATCGGTATCACGGCCATCGCCACCGAAACCGCCGCTGCTCCTTTTGCGCTCGGGCAATATAAAGGCGCACCGCGGCTCCGAGTTCTCACCTGGGGTGCGGAAGATCTAGGCGCGGCGCTCGGCGCCAGTTCCAATAAAGATGACGCGGGGGAATATACGCCGCCCTATGTACTCGCCCGTTCGCTGTGTTTGTATGGCGCGTACGCGGCGGGGGTCCAAGCGCTCGATACCGTGCAACCGGATTTTCGCGCGGCGGATAAACTGCGTCGCGAATGCAACGAAGCGCGGCGCGATGGATTTCTCGGCAAAATCGCCATCCATCCGGATCAAGTCGCGGTCATCAACGAAACTTTCACGCCGTCGGCGGCGGAAGTCGCCCACGCCCAAGCGGTGATCGATATTTTTGCCGCGAATCCCGAAGCAGGCACCTTGAGCTTGAATGGCAAAATGCTCGACAAGCCACACCTCAAACAGGCCGAGCGGGTCATGCAAATTGCCGGCCGTGCGGGGTAGCTAGTCTTTACCGAATTGGACCGAGGGATCTGCAATGAATGACTGGGTAGCGAGTAAGCGAACCATCGAAGTTCACGGCCAGCGCATGGCCTACGTCGAACAAGGTCAGGGTCACCCCATCATCTTTCAGCATGGGAATCCGACTTCGTCGTATTTGTGGCGGAATATCCTGCCTAAGCTAGCGACCTTCGGGCGCTGCATCGCGCTCGATCTGATTGGCATGGGCGACTCGGATAAATTGCCAAATTCCGGACCCGACCGCTATACCCTGGCCGAGCATCAGCGCTTTTTTGATGGCGCGCTCGCGGCATTAAACGTCGGCGAGAAGGTGGTCTTGGTGTTGCACGATTGGGGCACGGCACTGGGCTTCGATTGGGCCCGTCGCCACCCGACGAAGACGGCCGGAATTTGCCATATGGAAGGCTTGGTCATGGAGTTGACGTGGGCCGATTGGCCCGAGTCCGCACGCGGCATCTTTCAGACCTTTCGTTCGGCCGCGGGCGCGGAAGTTGTCCTCCAAAAAAATGTATTTGTCGAACGCGTCTTGCCGAAGTCGGTGTTACGCGAGCTGACCGCCGCCGAGATGGAGGTCTATCGTGCGCCCTATTTAACGCCCGGTGAAAGCCGCCGGCCAACGCTGACCTGGCCCAATCAGCTACCTATTGAAGGGACCCCACCGGAGACCTGCGCGATGGTTGCGCAATATTCGAAGTGGCTCGCTGAAACCGAGATCCCTAAACTTTTCATCAATGCCGATCCCGGGATGATCATGACGGGGCGGCCGCGTGAATTGGCGCGAACCTGGAAGAATCAGCGTGAAGTGACGGTCAAGGGGCTGCATTTTATTCAAGAGGATTCACCGGCCGAGATCGCCGCGGCAATCACCGATTGGTTAGGCGCGATCAATCGCTAGTGCCGCCGAAGTTTTTTACTCCGTTTCGAAAAATATTTTATGAATCTGCAAGAGATCCTCCCGCTCGGTATCACCCATCGCACCACACTGCTCGTGACCCAGGACTTAACCGTTCAAGCGCGCGTACCGGAGTTACCACCGGTGTATTCGACGCCCAATATGATTCTATTCATGGAAGTGGCCTGCACCGAACTGCTTAAGCCGTACCTGCCTGCCGGCTGGGTGTCGGTCGGCGCGATGGTGAATGTTAAACATCTCGCGGCAACGCCGGTCGGGTTCGAAGTCGCCGTGACGGCCAAGGTGATCGAAGTGTCAAAGTCATTGGTTACTTTTGAGATCGAAGCACATGACGGTGTCGATAAAATCGGTAGTGGGCAACACACTCGCGCCCCCATCGAGATGACGCGGTTCATGCAGGGCGTCGCCAAAAAACAAGCCACACGACCCGTCTGAGATTGAATCCGTCATGAGCTTACACGCGACTAATATAAAAAAGGTCACCACCCAAACGCTGCGGCAACTCAAACGGGATGGCGAAAAGATTGCCTCGCTCACGGCTTATGACGCGGCGTTCGCGCGAGTGCTCGATCGCGCAGGCTGCGATTTTATTCTGGTCGGTGATTCGGTCGGCATGGTCGTACAGGGTCAAGCCACGACAATCCCAGTGACCGTCGATGACATTATTTATCACACCCGGCTCGTGGCGCGCGGCGTTGAGCGTGCGCTCATCATGGCCGACATGCCTTTTATGAGCTATCACTCGCCAGCCGAGTGTCTGCACAACGCGGCACGGCTGATGAAGGAGGGCGGCGCCGAAGTCGTCAAGCTCGAATGGGGCGCGCTTCAGCTCGACATGGTGTCGCGTCTAACCGAGTGCGGCATTCCAGTCTG
>JAYUEZ010000056.1:0-2757 GCA_043738965.1 Gammaproteobacteria bacterium | reverse complement strand
CGTTGGCAAGTAATTGGTTATCGTCCAGGAAGTAGCGATGAACCGCGTAGTGCAATTCGATCTGCGTCTTCGCCAGCAATTCAGCGAGGGGCATGAGCGGATCGCCATCGCCATGATCCAGCGAGAAGCTCACCACTTCGCCCGACCATTTTGACCACGCGCGTGTGACGCGCTCGGCGAGCGCCGCATCTGTATTGAAAACTCCCGCGTGCAGCGCCGGGATTTCGCAGCCGACTCCTTGCACTGCGTTCTTAAACTCTGCCCACGCGCGCGGTAACAGTCGCGCCGCACCATCCTGCAAGAACCAATCAAGGTCACGCTGGCGTGCCAAGAACGTGCCGCGGAGGATCATCCCGAGCACGTGCGTGGGATGCGCTTCGGCATAGGCCAGCGCCAACGCCGCACCCCACGAACCGCCGAATAGCACCCATTTCTCGACCTGCGCCACGCGGCGTAAATGTTCGAGATCGGCAACGAGCGCTTGCGTGGTGTTGGCCGTCGTTCCACCGAACGGGCGTGAGCGTCCCGCACCGCGCTGGTCAAGCAAAAAATTGCGGTAGCGTGCGGGATTAAAAAATTGGCGATGGCTCGGCTTGCAACTTGAACCCGGGCCGCCATGCAGGAACACGATCGGAATACCGTCGGGGACGCCGGCTTCCTCCACATACACGATATGTCCATCGCCCACGTCAAGTTGATGGGCAATGCGCGCGTCGGACGAAGGGTAGAGTGTGGCCATGGCGCCTGTCACGGAAGCCCATGCTTGATGCAAAGTCGCGTGACGGCAAGCCTATCGACGTGCACTACCCATTCCCTTTGGCGATTTCCGCGTGCGAGACCTGGCCGTTTTTTAAATCCTTGGCGACTATTCGTTCACCCAGCGCTTGTTGATTCGTCCCGAGCACCAGTGCCATCCACTGCATATAGAACAGTGCTCGCGGATGGCCCGCGCTACGCGCCGCGGCGTACCAGCCAAAGGCGCGAAAGTCGTCTTTATTGGTGCCCAGACCTTGCCGGAACATACTGCCCAGGTGGCGTTGCGCCGAGCCGTCACCAGCCAACGCCGCGCGCTCAAACCAATAAACCGCCTTACGGTAGTCGCGCGCCACTCCAACCCCGGTGTAGTACAGCACACCCACCGCGTCTTGTGCGGTGACATCGCCCTGATTCGCCGCGGCATTTAACTGTGTGTAAGCCTCAGCGAAGCGTCCCGCGCGATAGGCCGAGCGTGCATCCGGCGCGCGCGCGCAGCCGTGCATGGCCAGCAGCAATAAAAGAATAATGCCGTGCTGACCTAAATTCCGCACCCGCATCGCGGATTAGGTCTCGGGATTCGCTTGCAATACGCCTTGTGTCGTCAGCGCCGCGATCTTCTCGGCGCTAAACCCGAGCATGCTCGACAAGACTTCAGCATTGCTCTGCCCGAGATGCACGGCCGTCAAGGGAATGTTGTGGGGGAAACCGGAGAACCGTAACGGCATCCCCGGCAAGATGGCGGCGCCGATTTTAGGATCTTGTACGGTGCGCACTGTGCCACGTTCTTGCATATGCGGATGATTCACGACTTCTTCGATCGTCAGCACCGGTGCGCACGGCACATGGGCTTCCTTCAAAGCCGCGAGAACCGCGTCATCACTGACCATGGAATCCACCCATTGTTGAATGAACGCGATGACTTCTGGGGCGTGTTCAACGCGCTTGGCGTTGGAGTCATAGCGTGGATCAGTCCCGAGTTCAGGGTGCCCGATGGCTTTGCACAGAGGCGCCCATTGGTTCTGCAGCGCAATGATACAAAGGTAATGGTCTTTAGATTTGAACAAACCCAATGGACATATCGCGTAGTGATGATTGCCGGAGCGCGTCGGTGAGTTACCGGTCAACCCATAACCCGCGATATTGATCTCATGGCAGTGCGTATAGACGTCGAGCAACGACACGTCGATGTACTGACCTTCGCCACCGCGTTCGCGATGGAGCAAGGCAAAGCCGATCGCGCACGCGGCATGCACGCCGGTGTTGACGTCACCCAAGCCCAGCATCGGCAGCATCGGCGCGCCGCCGGCCTCGCCGATCATTCCCGTGACTCCGGCGTAGGCCTGAGCGATGTAGTCAAATCCCGGCAATGCAGACAGTGGCCCCTGCTGACCGAAGGCCGAGATCGAACACATGACCGCGCGAGGGTTGAGCGCATGCACCCGCTCCCAGCCGATACCGAGCCGCGCCGCGACCCCTGGCGAAAAATTTTCGATGACGACATCGACCTCTTTGATCAAGGCTTCGACAATTTCTTTGCCTTCGGGCGTTTTTAAATTCACGCACAGGCTTTTCTTGCCGCGATTCTGCTGCAGGTAATACGCACTGCGACCGTTCTTCACGATCGGTAGCATACGAGACACATCGCCGAGCGGCGGGAACTCAATCTTGATTACTTCGGCGCCCATCTCAACCATCAGACGTGTCGCGGTCGGGCCGGCCAGCACATGCGTGAAATCGAGAACTTTAAAGCCACTTAGAAGGTGTTTGTTCATGAAAGTCTCCGAAATGCAGTCCGGCTCACTCGGACTGCGTGGATCTCAAGCGCGAGTTAGCATGGCCTCATGCGCCGACGCGATTCCGTAACAGGGACCGTCGTGCATCACGCTCGTAGGCTTGCGCCGGGGTGTTAATGATGTCCGTCAAAACGCCAGCATGCCGCGCGGCGACCGCGCGCTCGTCACTCACTGGCGCATAAATAGTGCTGCGTTGGCGCGCCACGCG
>JAYUEZ010000055.1:0-7280 GCA_043738965.1 Gammaproteobacteria bacterium | reverse complement strand
GCTGTTCGCCAATTAAAGTGGTACGTGAGCTGGGTTCAGAACGTCGCGAGACAGTTTGGTCCCTATCTGCCGTGGGCGTCGATACTTGAGAGGAGTTGCCCCTAGTACGAGAGGACCGGGGTGAACATGCCTCTGGTGTACCTGTCGTTCCGCCAGGAGCGCAGCAGGGTAGCTATGCATGGACGGGATAACCGCTGAAAGCATCTAAGCGGGAAGCCTCCCCTAAGATTAGGTCTCCCTGGACCGTAAGGTCTCTAAAGGGCCCTTGTAGACTACGAGGTTGATAGGCCGGATGTAGAAGTCCAGTAATGGGCGTAGCTTACCGGTACTAATTGCCCGTGAGGCTTGACCATATAACGCTCAAGCGTTTTGCAAATATACGAATACAGACCAATTCGACTTAATAGCTATTTGATAGAACTTCAGCGACTTGCCCCGTGGCAAGTCAGCGCCGATTTGCCTGGCGATCATAGCGAACGGGAACCACCTGACCCCATCCCGAACTCAGAAGTGAAACTGTTCAGCGCCGATGATAGTGTGGTGTATGCCATGTGAAAGTAGGTCATTGCCAGGCATCAAATCGATAGCCGCCCCGGACTCCTGATTCCCGGGCGGCTTCCCTAATTCAAGCCTGCACCAAAGGTGGACCGCGCTTGAATTCGATATCGTTACCACTACGGGAATGGGTCGCGAACTGGAATCTCGATCAGGCACCAACCTATGTCCTGTAAGCGGAATAAAAAGCATAGCGCTCCGCTAGTAATCCAACGCCCTCAACTAATCTCCCAAAAGTATCTAAATACTGTGCCACCTTCGTCGATCTTGATCCACGTAATGGAAGATCGAATTGGGGATGCATTGACTAAATGGCCGGTGCTCGCCGGACTCAAGAGAGCTTATCCAGACATCACGATAGTGTGGATGGCGGGTCGCCATTGGAGTGTATTCAAGCGCGAATTGGCAACGCTCGCGGCCGGAGTTCTCGACGAAGTTCACGACGCCTGCGGCCTCGGTACGCGATGGACCGAACTCCTCCGCGAACCACTCGCCCGGCACTTTGATGTTGTAATCGCGACCGAGAGCAAATTGCGAAGTACCCTAGTACTCCGCCGCGTGCCCCATCGGCTATTTATTTCGCCGACCTACAATTTCCGTTTCTCGGATCTTAAGCCACCGTCAAATGCGAGCGAATCGAAGTCGGTGTTCAGCCGCTTCTCCCAATTGGTATCCCTCGCGCTAGGGCAAGAAATTGTCCCTCTGCGTGAAATCTCGCCACCCAATGACTTAACGCTGCTGGCCGCGGAGCGCCTGCCTGGCAATTCTCCCTACGTTGGGTTCGTTCCCGGGGCCGGAGGTAAAAGTAAGCAGTGGCCGCTCAACAATTATCTTCAGCTGGCGCGCTTACAAGCCGAACGCAGACGTTGTCCGGTATTTTTTTTAGGACCGGAAGAAGTTCATTGGCGAACGCACATTTACTCGCTCATACCGTCCGCACTGTTTCCCGAATGGGGAGCGGATGGTCAACAAATCGGTAATCCACTGTTGACCATTGCGCTCGCTAAACGTCTCAACGGCGCCGTTGCAAATGATTCAGGCGGAGGGCACTTGATTGCCGCTGGTGGCAATCCCTTAATTACCCTTTTCGGACCGACTAGCGCAGAGAAATTCGAACCGCCATATGGCAAACACACGGCAATTAGCGCGCGCGAATTTGGCGGCACCGCTATGGAGTTGATTCCGGTAGTAAGCGTTGATGCTGCGTTAGAAAATATGCTTCGCTCCTAAATCGCCGAGCACCATCGAATTATGGCTAAGCGATTTGAAATGCGTGCCGTTGCGCTTCAACAAAATAGCGCATCGAGCGTTGGTGTTTGCCACTGAGCGTCATCGCGCAGGTTACCCACTCGTCGACCGATTCAAGAAGTTGACTGTAACTTAGGGAGCGCAGTTGCTCCTGTCTCAGCGCGGAGCACGGGATGGCGTTAGCCCTTACGAGCTCCTTCACGAACTCGATACCTGTCCCCGTGCGCACCAGGTAATCGACGATCCCGATTTCATGCAAGAATTCTGCGGTATATCGATTGGACTTTTGCATCATTCGCTTTGCCACATCGTGGCCGCAACGGCGACTAATTAGCGGCAAACCACCCATTCCCGGAAACAAACCAAATAACGCTTCGGGAAATCCAAAATGACAACCTTCCTCAGCAACCAGAACGTGGCACGCCAACGCAGCTTCGAATCCCCCGCCTTGCGCTTCGCCGTTCACGAGCGCTATGGTGACCAAATCCTTTAAGCCGCAACCCGTAACACTTGACCAGACTTCATCGATTGCTGCTTTCCCGTAAGTAAAAAGGCCGTCCCGATCGCCGACGCTAATTAGACTCAGAAATAGCTGAAGGTCGCCGCCCAAAGAAAAGCAGTTATTCTTTCTCGAGCTAATTACTCGATGGCGTAGTGCGCCGTAGGCGCCTGCCCGAATCTGTGCGGACAAATGGCCCATTTCCGCGATCAGTTGTGGCGTCACATAGGGCGGTGCGGTGCGTGCAACAGAAGCCCAAACGGTTTTGCTATCTTCAGTATATTCAACGTCTAAAGCACGCATCAGCACCCGCAATTGCGCGCCGTTCCGAATTGGCTCCGCAGTTTCGAATTCCCGTCGCTTGTTTAATAGCGCAGATGAATTTGACATGGTTAGTCTCCAGTGATTTCGCTTTGGTGTCGGGTTGATAGTTATATACCAACATGCGTTAGTTGGATGTCGACGTATCAATTCTGTACCGCAAATGCGTGATTTGGTGCGCACCGCAGTGTGGATGAATCTCTTCCTTCCGCTCGGTTGAAATTACTAGACGCGCCGAAGCGCTCAGAATCACCCGATTTGGCTAATGCAATAAGGGTCCTTCAGGTAAACTTCGAGCATGCAAGGGCGCAGGAATAAGAACGTCTGCATAGAGAATGGGTGTGTGGCAATTCCATGTATGGAACAACCTTCGAGGTCGCGACAAATCTTATGGTTTCCAAAGACATATTCGAGCGAGTCGTAAGCGTGATTGCGGACACCTTACAAGTACCAGCAAACGCGCTCTCGTTTACCACCAAGATTAAGGAAGATTTGCACGTCGATTCGATGCAAATCGTAACCTTGATGATCGCGCTCGATGATGAGTTCAATGCCGAATTCAACCTCGAAATGATCCCGACCGGCGAGGTAACCATTGAGTGGATCTGCGAATTCGTCGGTACTGCCATGATAAGTTCGGGTTAGCCGGGTGTGATCGCCCGTCGTGTATTCGTGACAGGGTTGGGCGCGGTATCCGCCTTCGGCCGTGGCGTCCATGCTTTTTGGAACGGTTGCTTAAGTGGCGAATCGATAGTGGCCGCCACTCCCGCCGCCTGGCGCCAATACTATCGTGCGACTAGTCAGGTCTGGTCTCCGCTACCCGTATTCGACTACAAGTCATTTGGATTTACGCGGGCTGACGTATTAACCAACAGCGCTGCGGTCCTTATGGCGATGACTGCCGCGGACGAGGCGTTGGAACACGCTAACGCACCTGTCTTTGCCACGCTAGCGATCGACCCTGCGGGAGCCACGCCGTTATCGCGCTATCGCGCTGCGGTTTTTATCGGTACTGGACTCGGTGGTGCGCAAGCGCCGTTTGAAAACTATCGTGCGCATCTGCTCGCTGGATTAAAGCCGCGCCTGGATGCGCTTCGCGAGGAGTTGCCGGACGATGAATACTTGCGCGAACACACGACCGCCTTGCAGGCGCACCCAAGGGTAAATCCGCTAGTGATTTGCCAGACGATGCCAAATTCAATCAGTGCGAGCTTGGGAATTCGGTACAAATTCCATGGCCCTAACGATACTACGTGCCACGCGTGCGCCTCCGGTACGGTGGCTATCGGTCACGCCTATAAAGCCATTAGAAATGGCGAGATTGACTTCGCCATCGCCGGCGGTGTCGAACATCTAAACGACCGCGCTGGTGGCGCATTTATGGGATTCGATCGCTTACAAACACTGGCCAAGCCACGGGGCGATCTCGGGACCGAAAATCGACCATTCGATAAATCGCGCTCAGGCTTTTTGTTCAGCGAAGGCGGCGCGGCGACTCTGATTCTGGAATCTGAATCATTTGCTAACAATCGCGGGGCAATCCCTTTAGCCGAAGTCGTTGGTTTCGGCCATACTTCAGATGGTTATTCGGTTGCGGCAATTTCCGAAATGGACAATTCAATTCGCGCCATGCTCGATCAGACCATCGCCGACGCCGCGATTGACCGGCATCAAATTGGCTATGTCAACGGCCACGGAACGTCGACCGAGCTCAACGATCCAATTGAAGCACGTTTGCTCGATCAGTATTTCAAACACGCACCGAAAGTGAATAGCACAAAATCGATTCTCGGCCATACCATTGGTGCGAGCGGAGCGTTCGAGGCAATCGTTTGTACCAAGAGCTTGCAATCGCAAAGGGTCCATATTTCTCGGAATCTTGATGAACCTATTGTCGATTTAAATTTTTGCACCGCGAGTGAACCGTACCAGTTTGAATATGCACTTTCCCAGAGCTTCGGATTCGGCGGTCACAATGCAGGATTGATCTTTCGAAAGATCGACTGAGCGCGGCCGACTATAGTTTTCGAGTTACGTCATGTTTCACGCGTCATCCACGTTTCAACACTAAGCAAGCGTCTAGTCTTTCCATGACACTGCCGCTTAGCGTTCCACACGACAAGCTTCGGCGACATTCCATGGACGCCGGTCCCGGACACGTGTCAGGCGAGAATCCGGCGCGAGTGCGACACCCGGCCGAGCACGCAGAGCAGGCATTTCTTGGCGAACTCGCGCAGGCGAAAATTCGCTGCGGCATGAACATTGCGCTCCTTGTGTTAGCGTTGGCCGCGTATCGTGGCGACCCCTCTCTCGGTCTTGATCGCGTTTGGTTCACCACGCTATTCACTGCGGCGTCCGCTGCTATCCTGTACCTGTGGGCGCACCTGTTACACAATCAAATCGTCCACCCTCGCTGGCGTATCGGGCAACGCGTTGCCTGCATCATCCTCGACAATACCGCGATCACCTGGATCCTTTATTTTGGTGGTGAAACGCTCGCGGGTGTCTATGGTGTTTATCTTTGGATCACCATCGGTTATGGGATGCGCTATGGACTAACCTATCTCTACGGCAACCTCGCCGCGTCGCTTATTGGATTTATTTTAATCACGCAATTATCGCCGTTTTGGCGCGCTAATCCGTCCCTATCCGTGGGTCTCGGACTAGCGCTCCTAGTAGTGCCCATTTATGCGGCGTTTCTAATCAAGCGCCTGCACCAGGCGGTGGGCGACGCCCAAGCGGCGTACATCGCGAAAAGCGATTTCGTCGCCAAAATGAGCCATGAGTTACGCACGCCGCTGCATGGAATAATCGCGATGGCCGACCTCCTGAGTCGTGCCGAGGCGAATGTGCAACAAAAGGAGATGGTCAGAATTATTTCAATTTCGTCTAATACGCTTCTTGATCTCATCAATCGCATCCTCGACATCAGCAAGTTCGAGGGCAGCACCTTCGCTCTGCAACGCGAACCAATGAACTTGCACACCGTAATCAACGACACGGTTAGCATTTTGTCGCCACAAGCGCATGGCAAGGCGCTGTCGCTCGTAAGTTATATCGATTCAACCATTGAACAATATCTGATGGGCTCTCCACGACAACTGCAAGAAGTACTAACCAACTTATGCGGGAACGCGATCAAGTTCACCGAAGAGGGTGAAGTTTTTCTGGGTGTTTATCGCGTCGAAAGCTCGGGTCCACATATTGTCGTCCGCTTCGACGTCAAGGATAGTGGCCCGGGCATCTCAGCTCAGCATCTGGAGCGCATTTTCGATCCTTTTTTCCAAGCAGATAGCAGCGTTACCCGTAAACATGGTGGTACTGGTCTGGGTACGGCGATTGCCAAAGAGTTAGTGCGGCTAATGGGCGGCGAAATTTCCGTCGCTTCCGAACTCCAAAAGGGCACGACCTTTTCACTGGTGATGCGCTTTGAACGTCAGGCCCAACCCGCGAATACGCCCTTGTTCTCGCCGATGGATATCGTGGTCGTTGGTAATTTGGAGGTCGCTAACCTCATTACAGATAAACTCGCTTATCACGGCGCGCGTGTGACCAATCTCGCCGCGCTAGACTCCCTTTGCGAGGGTGTCGCACCGAGCGCGCTGATCATCGACCTCAATGCCATCAATCTCCCGGCGGGCGCGATCAGGAACATCGCCTTTCCGAGCAATCAACATTTGCTAATACCAATTGTCGCCGTGGGTTTCGAGGATCAGCGCGAACTCGCCATAGCAAGGCGGTTTAATAGTTTCATTGCGTTCGATGGAACGAGTGGTGACTTCGCGCGAATGTTGAGTGCGGTGGCGACATTCCGTGTCGAGAACCAAACCGAACCCTTTGCCGCGGAAATCCGCCACGGTGTTCGAGTGCTGGTCGCGGAAGACAATTCCACCAATCAGACCATCGCGCGACTCACGTTGGCCGAGGCCGGATATCAATGCACGATTGTGGATAACGGCGAGGACGCGCTTGAGGCGCTTGCTGCAGGTGAGCATGACATCGCAATTGTTGATATGCACATGCCAGGGATGGACGGCCTAGAAGTCGCGCGTATGTATAACTTCTCGAATTTCGATCCCTCGACCCGCATTCCCATCATCATGATGACGGCGGATAGTCGGCCGGAAGTGGTGGCCGACGCCGATTTAGCGGGCGTTGATAAGTTCCTAATAAAGCCGTTGAAGCCATCGCTCCTAATTAAGACGGTAAGCGGAATCCTGACGGCACGCGGGATCTCAGCTGAGATTCAGGCGCGCGCCGAAGTTGGCACAGCGGTACTCCCTCCTGAACAAGCTTCGAAATTAGTCGACGAGACCGTAGTCCGCGAACTAATGAGCTACATGGAGCATGACGACTGCGCCATCTTTTTTGCCGAGTTCATCGAAGACGCAAATTCATATCTCGCTACACTTTCGGACACGGCGGCACTTGAAGATCTCACGTCGCTCCGCAACAGCATGCACGCGCTGTGTGGCGCCGCGCGCACCGTGGGAGCGATTCGACTCGCCGCCTACGCAAGACGCATCGAATATCTGCAGGCTGGCGAAATTCGCACCCACGCCGACGAAATCCATCAAGCGTTGAGGACACTTATCACCGATTCCGCGCGCGAAATTGAGCGCCATGTGGAGCCAGCCGAAGTATATCAATCGTGAGT
>JAYUEZ010000054.1:0-7293 GCA_043738965.1 Gammaproteobacteria bacterium | reverse complement strand
CGCATCATCGTGACGCTAATTCACGCGCTGCGCGATCTCGGAAAACGACGTGGCATCGCGAGTCTGTGTATTGGCGGCGGTGAAGCAACGGCCGTTGCAGTGGAGTTGGTCCAGTAGGCGGAGAGTTCAGCGATGCCAATAGCGAGCAAAGGGGCGGCGGTGACGGGCGGTGCATCTGAGCTCGGACAAGCTACGGCAAAACCACTGGTGGCCGCGGGCGCCGTCGTGGCCACCTTTGAAACGCAAACGCGGTGTACGTGGGCCGGTGATAAGCCCGAGATGATCGCCTACCATGACGCCGAGTGGGGAGTGCCAGTGCATAACGACCGGGTGCTGTTTGAGTTTCTAACGTTAGAAGCAGCACAAGCGGGCTTGAGCTGGTACACGGTGCTACGCAAACGCGAGGCTTATCGCGCCGCGTTTGCGGCGTTCGAGGTGCAGAAGATCGCGCGCTTTAGCGACCGCAAGGTCGAGCAGTTGTTGGCGAATGCTGGAATTATTCGCAACCGCGCCAAGATCAACGCTGCGATCAACAACGCACGCTGCTTTATCGCGATCCAAGAAGCTTATGGCAGCTTTGATACGTATTGTTGGGGTTTCGTTGGCGGCGCACCGATTATTAATCGTCCGCGCGTCTTGCAGGAGGTACCGGCGACCTCATCGATCTCCGACGCGTTGGCCAAGGATCTCAAACAGCGCGGGTTTAAATTTCTAGGTTCCACCATCGTCTATGCGCACATGCAAGCAACCGGGATGGTCAATGATCATCTGGTCGATTGCTTTCGGCACCGCGAGGTGCAACACGCTTAAACAAATGCGGCGCCCGCCGGCGCCGCATCGAATATTCAAGCGCTACCGAATTTATTTGATCGTGACCGGGATGCGGCTCCACTTGCCGTCTCGGTAGACGATTACCGTGGCGCGGCCACCCAGCATCAGCAGGCTACCGTCAGGCATTTCGACTGGCGTGCGTAACCACGACAAGAGTTGTAGTTCGGTACGGTCGGCGAGCGACCACGCATTGTTATCGAAAATGCCGATTAAGCCCACCGCGCCGGCCACCGCAGGTTGCCCGGAGGCGAGCACTTTCACGCCAAATAAACCTTCATTGCTCGGCGGCGGCAGCGCCGCCCAGGTCGCACCGCCGTCAGTGCTGGTGCGGACAATGCCCGCTGCGCCGGTGAGAAAGATGGTCGATCCTTTTTCCGTACCCGCGATCCAGTACGGGGGTTCCGGTTCCTTCGGCGTTAGCATGGTATCGCGTCGGATCCACGATTGGCCGCCGTCGCTACTTTGCAAGATCATGCCGAATTCGCCGGCGATTGTGAGATTGGTCCCATCAAACAAGGCCACATTCCACGACACGTCGCCGGCTCGAAACGCCGGTCCTGGCGCAAATTTAAAACCGATGGACGGCGCGGGACTTTCATCAAATTTGTTGGCGAACTGAACAAACCCCTCATCCGGAAATAGCGTGTAGTCGGTGTCCTTGACCGCGGGTTGACCGTTGACGGTGCCGGTGAACTGCACGGTGTCGAGATTTAAATTGCTCGCCCCGAAATACCACTCGCCAGCCGCGGCTCCCGGGAAAGTCATCTGCGGCTGCGTTACTTCGGCGATCGTGACGTTAGTCCACGTTTTGCCATCACTGGAAGTCGCGAGCATTCCGCGGCCGCCCACCGCCCAGCCTTTACCTTTCGCCACGGCGATATCCAGCACGGGCTCGTTGTGCTCGGAGAGATTCGCTACTTCGGTCGCTTTGCTGCCGTCGAATAGATAGAGCTTGCCAGAGGAGGTGCCGAGCAACACTTCGGTGTCGGACCATTTTTCCAGCGCCGTGAAATCTTCATTCGGAATGCCCGGGTAGCGCGTTAATTCGGCGCCTTTCTCAGTAACTTTGAGCACCCCCAAGAGGCCATGGTTGCCGCTGACCACGACGCCTCCCGCGCCAGGTAAATACGCGCCATCTAGAAAATCGATGACCAATGGCGAGCGGCGGTCGACGAGTTCCTCGTCTCCGGCTTGAACCGTAGTTACCGTGCTAACGAGAATGGCGGAAAGGGCCAGCCCGCTAAGCGGCAGGCGGAAACGGTCAGTTGTCATGCGTGAGTGCCCCGCAGAAGTGGTTGAGAATATAACGGAGGGTCGCGCTGAAGTTTTCGACGTCACGCGGTTCCCCTCCCGGTGAAATACGACGCGGCACCATACCAATAAGCATGGAGCGTCGACAAGCCGAAGTTGCAGCATCCCGGTCCTAGGAAAACTCTGAGTCGATCGGCATGACGCCCTGTGACCAGTGCCGCAAGACGCTGTCACGCAGACGAACTAACACCACACCTGCCGGCAAAAGCCTAGGCCCCGAGTGCCGCATAGCGTCCGCGAAAGTAAAGAATCGGTTGCGCATTCTCGGGATCGGGCAGGCTGATGTGGTGAACTTCGCCGACGAAGATTTGATGGTCGCCGCCGGGATAGCTCGCGCTGACTCGGCATTCGATCGCGAGCACGTGGCCATGCAGTACGGGCGCGCCGGTATGGCCGCGATCGAATTCCACGCCGTCGAATTTATTCGGATTCTTCTTCGCGAAACTGTTCGACAAATCCTGTTGTCCGAGGCCGAGAACGTTGATCCCGAACACGCCGCTGCGACGCATGGGTTCGAGGGTGTCCGATTTGTTATCAACGCAAATTATAAATAGCGGCGGCGTCAAGGACAGAGACGTCACGGCGTTCATCGTTAGACCGTAGGGTTTACCGTCGGTGTCCACGGTGGTAACGATCGACACGCCGGTCGCCCAATAACCACAAGCTTTGCGAAAGAGCTCAGGACTTAGGTCACTCATCAAATATATTCCTCGATTGGTGACAGTTCATTGCGAGGCAGCTTCTGGGACAATCCGGACCTAGGAGTCTGTCGGGCTTAGGGGAATCGTAGCGAAAAAGTGGGAGAGCGAGGCCAGATTTTGCCAACTTCGAGGCGAATAGCCGTAGCTATTTAACGAGAAGTTGGCGAAATCTGGACCGCTGTCCCGCTTTTGCAGCCGATTCATCCTAAGTCCGACAGACTCCTAGGCCCGGACATCATCAAACGATGGAACTTTAAACTCTTGGACCCGCGGCGGTCGACCCCCGCAGGCGCGATGCAGCATGGGCATGCAGGTTTCCGCGAAGTAACGCATTTGGTCTTCGATTTCTGATCCGGCAAAGCCCGCGAGTTCGAACCAGGCATGAAACATAAAATCTTCGTAACCGACCTCGTCCTTGATGCGCAGTATTTTTTCGACGACTTCTTCTGGCGAGCCAAACAGTGCCACTCCCTTCCTCAGTAACGATTCGGGGTTGATTTTGGTCTGCAAATCGAGGAAGTCTTCGGCCGCTTCGGAGAGTAGGGCGGCGAAACCGAATGGCCCGTAGTAATCCCATTGCACTTCCAGCGCGAATTTAAAGCGCGCGAGTTCGCGTTCGCGATCCGCACCGGGTAATACCAAGTGAATATAGCGACAGGTCACGATGCCGCGGCGTTTCTCGGCGTCCCACCCGTACTTGAAGCGACCGCGCCCAAGGCGATCTGGCCACCCCGCGCGTTCGGCGGCTTCGTAGTACAGCTCGACGTTGTGCTTTAAGCGCGAGGTGGGTTCGATGATGAAATAGCCGTTGACGCCTTTTTCAGCCGCAAACTTGATCGAGCGCGGACTCGTCAACGGCTCCCAGAGCTGCGGATAAGGTTTTTGCAATGGCTGCGGAAAGACACTGATTTCTTTTAGCGTGGTGGTGGAAGCGAGGACCGGACTGCCAGCGGAATACATATCGGGCGGGCCGATGCTCAGGATGTCCTCCACCGAGCGCTCAACTTTTGGCATACCGAAGTAGGCCATCGTTTGCTTGTGATTCCATTTGGTGTAACGCGGTGGAATCGAGAAAAATTCGTCGCGATGCGAAAACGAAGGCTCGGTCCAGCACTTAATCAAAATATCGAGCGCTTCTTGGAAGGCGACGCGATTACGTTCTTGATCTTGGATGGTCGAGCCGTAGGGTTTGCCGAGCACTTCGTTCTCGCGTGGCTGATAACCACGGCCCACTCCCACTTCCACGCGTCCACCGCTGACCACATCGAGCATCGCCGCCATTTCCGCCAGGCGCACGGGGTGATGCCAGACAATGATGTTAGCCGCTTGGCCGAGGCGGATTTGCTTCGTGTTGGCGGCGATCGCCATTTCACTCGCCAGCGGATTCGGGCTCATTTCCGCGCCTTCCGGCTGGAAGTGATGCTCGGTTTGGAACCAGTAATCGAACCCTAACTTATCGGCCAATATCCCTTGCCGAATCTGATTAACGATGGTGCGTTGGGCCGCGGCGTGGACCTCACGCAGCGTGCCGTCGTTACACACCGTCCCGTCCGCGGTGCGTACTGGCGGTAAATCACAGGCACCGTTGTGGAAGACACCGATTTCGATCATGGGCAAGCCGCGAGGGGGTTGTGGGCTGTGTCGATGTATACCCGAAGGCGTGCTTGATGTCAGCCGTGCGCCGCCTGAGGGCGGTAAGGAAAGCGCACGATCACCCTCGCCGTCGCGGCGTGCGTAGCGAAGCAAGCCATCGTCTGTGGCGTTCTGGATTGTTTCGTCGTTTCACTTCGCCATGATGGCGAGCATGTTCTCCGTTCCCTCTCGCCCAGGGTGAGCGGGCCAACAATGTTGCTTCGAAATCGGCAACCCAGGCGCTCGTTGACGTTGCACGCGCGCAACAGAACCCCTGGAATTCCTCCTATAAGACGAAGATAGTGTTTACCCTTTACAACAACTATGGCAAACTCGCTCGCGCTTAACGGTGCGCCGATGCAGCGCGTGCCAATCGATAAATCGCAGTTGGGAGGAGCTATCGAATGAACAGCGGGCGCGTACCGGACGTGCGAGAAACACGCGGCCAAGCCATCGCCAATTGGCTGATGGATCGCAAGTGGATCTCGTTTTTCATTATCTGCGTGCCGACCATTCTGCTCGCGCTGCACATTCCGAAGATTGAGGTCTATTCGCGCTTCGCTGACCTTTTGCCCGCCAAGCACGAATACATCCAAAATTACAACCGGATGAAACAGACCTTTGGTGGCGCCAACGTCGTGACCATGGCCGTGGAAGTCACCGACAAAAACGCCGATATTTTCACTTACGACACACTCGCCAAGATCAAAAAGGTCACTGAACAAGTCGACCTCATTACCGGCGTTAACCACTACCAAGTGGCGAGTATCGCGCACCCGAAAATTCGCCGTATTCGAACCACTGCCGGCGGTTTGATCAAATCCGAACCCGTACTCCCCAAAGACATTCCGAAAGACGCGGAAGGCTTGAAGAAACTGCGCGAAGAATCGTTCAACAACGATATCGTCTACGGCACCTATGTGTCGGCTGACGGTAAAGCGGCGCTAATCCTCGCTGGCTTCGATGAAGAGCGCCTGAACTACACGCAAATCCACACGCGCCTCCAAGAGCTCAAAAAAGAAGTCGAAGCCGACGGCAAGACCAAACTCTATGTCGCTGGCGAGCCGATGCTGAAGGGGTGGATTTACTTCCATTCGAAAGAATTGAAGGTCATCTTCGGGGTGACTGGCGCGGTTATGGTGGCGCTACTGTGGCTGCATTTTGGTTCGATCACCGGCGTGGTGGTGCCAACGTTGGGCACGGGGCTATCCGCGGTCTGGGGCTTAGGCTTCGTGGGCTGGATGGGTTACAACCTGGATCCGTTGATCTTGGTGGTGCCGATTTTGATTTCAGCGCGCACCGCGAGTCACTGCGTGCAGCTCATGGAGCGCTATTACGACGAAATTCGGCTCGGTCGCGAGCGTGAAGCGGCGGTGCGGGTGTCGATGGGTGAGCTAATTCTGCCAGCCTCGCTCGGGATTTTGGCCGATGCGTTTGGCCTCTTGGTCCTGGCCTTGTCGTCGATGCCAATGATTCAAAAACTCGGCTACTACTGCGCCTTCTGGGGCACCAGCAATCTCGTGACCGTGGCCATTCTCGTCCCTCTCATCATGTCGCTGCTGCCAACGCCGCACGTAACCCGCCAAGAAGAACATAAGCATCTGCCGTCGCGCATCATGCATAACTTAGGCGTCTTCCTCGTGGGCCCGAAGGCCACCGCCGTGGTCCTCGGTGGCGCCGCGATCTTGGCCGTGTGGTCGTTCTCGTTCGGGTGGAAAGTACAAATTGGTGAAAGCAAACCGGGTTCGCCGATTCTGTTTCCGGATTCGGAATACAACGTCGCCGCCAAAGTTATCGCGGATAAGTTCGCCGGCGCCAACCAGCTCAGTATCTATTTCGAAGGCGACAAGCCGCACCGCATGAAGCAGCCGGAAGTGGTCGCGGTCATGGAAGAATTCGGACGTTACATGGCGGACACCTTCAACTACGGTGGCACGCGTGAAATCCCGCACTTGGTGCGTTCGATCAATCGCCTGTATCACTATGATGATCCGCGTTGGTCGATCATTCCGAAAGATCAAAAAGACATCGGCAACACGCTCTTCATGTACGAAGCGGGCGCTTCGATGCCCGGTGTCATTCTGGAGTACATGGACTTGGAAGGGCGTACTGCGAATTTCGTGGTCTTCTACAAGGATGCCACCGGTAAAACTGTGTCCACGGCCATGGAGGCGGCGAAGAAGTTCCTGGCCCAACATCCGCTGCAAGGCGTCACGCCGCGCTTCGCGGGCGGCATTATCGGGACCACCGCGGCGGCCAACGAAGAAACCGCACTTTCAGATCTTAAGATGACGGTATCGATTATCGTGCTGGTCACCTTGTCCATCATGGTGGCCTATCGCTCGATTTTTGCTGGCGCCATGGTGTTTGTATTGCTGATCCTATGCGTGATGACCAATCGCGCGTTTATGACCATGCGCGACATAGGACTGAACGTGAACACGCTGCCGGTCACTTCCGTCGGTATCGGAGTCGGCGTTGACTACGCAATCTATATGCTCGACCGGCTAAAAGAAGAGATGCGGCATCGAAGTTTGCTGGATGGCATTGTCACCGCGATGCGTACCACGGGTGCCGCCATTCTGTTCACCGCGCTAACGGTGCTGGCCGGTATCATTTACTGGATCCCAGGTTCGTCACTGCGCTTCAACAGCGAAATGGCCTTGCTGCTGTCATTGCTGCTCACCAGCAACATGGTCGGCGCCATCACGTTGATACCGCTGTTGGTACGCGTGTTCAAACCGAAGTTTGTCATGGAGTCGCATGTGGATGACTCGGACACCCAGCGCGATCAAGCGCTCGGTGGCTGGATGGTTGC
>JAYUEZ010000053.1:0-7306 GCA_043738965.1 Gammaproteobacteria bacterium | reverse complement strand
CACGTTAGGCGCCACAAGCAAACATCGCCGCGCAGGCAGTTCGGCCGCGTCCCTTCCCGCCAACGATAGGGTCTGATAAGTTTCCGGCCCGCGATCTGAATCTAGCGAGGAAAGTACGCAGCGTGTTTGAAATTATCCGGGCTGGCGGTTTAGTCATGATCCCACTTCTGCTCGCGTCGGTGGTCGCGCTCGCGATTATCTTCGAGCGCTTTTGGTCGTTGCAGCAACGCCGCGTCGCGCCCGACAATCTCGTCGCGCAAGTGTGGCAGTGGATGCGCGCCGGCATTCTCGATGATCGACGAGTACAAACGCTTCGGCTAGGCTCGCCGCTAGGTCAGGTGCTCGCTGCTGGGTTAGCGAATCGCGCCCACGATCGCTTGATAATCAAAGAGAGTATTGAAGAAGCAGGCCGGCATGTCGTCCATGAATTGGAGCGCTACCTAAACACGCTGGGGACTATCGCGGCAGTCTCGCCGCTGCTTGGTTTGTTGGGGACGGTGTTTGGCATGATTAGGATGTTCGGGGCGTTGAAGACGCATGGGGTCGGTGATCCGAGCGCGCTTGCGGGTGGTATCGCTGAAGCTTTGATCTCCACCGCGGTGGGGCTGACGGTGGCTATCCCAGCGCTTTACTTTTATCGTTATTTCGGCGGCCGAGTTGCGTCGTTGGTGGTCATGATGGAACAGGAATCCCTGAAACTCGTGGAAGTGCTGCACGGTGAGCGCGAACGCGATGCGCCATAGCGTTATCCTCCGGGTTGGGGTATGGAGTACCCGATGAATTTTCGTCCACGCCGTCGCGATGACGTTGAGATCAACGTAACTTCGCTTATTGACGTGATATTGCTGCTGTTGATCTTCTTCATGGTTTCCAGCCGCTTTGTCGAAGAATCCAAGATCGATCTCACGCTGCCATCCGCGAGCGCACAGCCAGTCACCCATCTGCCAAACGCAATCGACATTACAATCAACAAACGCGGCGAGTTTTTTATCGATGGCAAGGCGTTGGTTAACACCAAGATCAGCACGATCCAGCAAGCCCTTAGTCAGCTGAAACAAGCGCGCCATGATCCCATGGTGGTGATCACCGCCGATAAGGAAGCTCAGTTTCAGTTAGCAGTGGATGCGATGGACGCGGCGCGTTTGGCCGGCCTCTACCGAATCACCTTTCCGACGACGATTCGAGGCGCCGAGTGAGGGGCATTGCCGTGCCCCTCAACGGAACATCGATGATCGGTCAAGCGCTCGGCGATCTCGCTAACGAATTGTGGTACGGGCGTCATCCCGCGGCGCTCGGATTTATTCCATTCGGGCAAATTTTCCGCGCGGGTGTTGAAGTTCGACGCTACGCGTATCGGCGCGGCATCCTCCCTGTCTATCGGGCGCCGGTACCCGTGATCGTGGTCGGCAATGTCACGGCCGGCGGAACCGGCAAAACGCCGCTGGTGATTTGGCTGGCGGGTTATTTAAAAGCACTGGGTTATCAGCCCGGCATCGTGGCGCGCGGTTATGGCGGTAACGCGCGCCACTGGCCGCAGCAAGTACGCCCCGATAGCGATCCGCATGCGGTTGGCGACGAAGCCATCGTCATCGCGCGCCGTACGCGCTGTCCAGTGGCGGTTGGTCCACGCCGCACGGCGTCGGCCGCGGCGTTGATCGAACATGCGCGGTGCGATCTGATTATCAGCGACGACGGACTCCAGCATTATGCTCTCGCGCGCGATCTCGAAGTGGCCGTGATCGATGGCGTGCGGCGCTTTGGTAATGGCCGCTGTCTGCCGGCGGGGCCGTTGCGCGAACCGTTGAGTCGCTTGCGGGAAGTCGATTTAGTCGTGACCAACGGCGTCGCCGGGCGTGGCGAATTCTCGATGAAGTATGTCCCAACACCGGCGCTTAGCCTGCTGAATCGCGGGCGGAGTGTCGCCTTGGAAGACTTTGTGGCGACTCCAATTCGCGCCGTCGCAGGGATCGGAAACCCAGAGCATTTTTTCGCGATGTTGCGATCCAAGGGTTTAAGAATTCATCCGCATCCGTTTCCCGATCACCATCGGTTTCGTGCCCGTGATCTTGAATTCGGAGACGACTTGCCAATCCTAATGACGGAAAAAGATGCGGTGAAATGCGAATTGCTGGCGCCAGCGAATGCTTGGGTGGTACCGATTACCGCTGAAATGCCCGAAGTTTTCGCGACGCGCTTGGAATCATTGCTAGCGCGAGGTGCCGATGGACAAACGACTACTTGATCTCTTGGTGTGCCCGGTGACGAAGGGTCCGCTAATTTACGATAAAGCGCATAACGAATTGATCTCGCGCAGCGCACGCCTGGCGTATCCCATACGCGATGACATCCCGATTATGCTGGAAGATGAAGCGCGCGAACTTTCCGACGACGAGCTGGCGCAATTTCCGCGGTGAGTTTTAAGGTTTACATTCCAGCGCGCTATGCCGCGACTCGTCTGCCTGGGAAACCGCTACTTGAGATTGCGGGGAAACCGCTGGTGCAGCGCGTCTATGAGCGGGCGGTCGCGAGTGGCGCAGCGGAGGTCGTCATCGCGACCGATGATCGGCGAATCGCGGATGCGGCGCGCGATTTCGGCGCGATCGTGTGCTTAACGTCGAGCGCCCATGTCTCGGGCACCGACCGCATCGCCGAAGCCACGCGGCAACGCGGCGAAATCGGCGAGACCGTCATCGTGAATCTGCAGGGCGATGAGCCGATGATGTCGGCGGCAGTCATCAACCAGACCGCCGCGCTAGTCGGTGCCGGCCGCGACGCCAATATCGGTACCGTGTGCGAACCCATCACGCGCTACGCCGATTGGTGCGACCCGAATCAAGTCAAAGTGGTCCGCGATGAACAACACTACGCACTGTACTTTAGCCGCGCGGCAATCCCGCACGCACGGGATTTAGACGTTTCACAATGGCGGCCGAGTACGCAATGTCGACGCCATGTCGGCATCTATGCGTATACCGTGGCGTACTTGCGGCACTTCGTCGCGTTGCCACCCGCTGAGTTGGAGATTTTAGAGCGCCTGGAGCAATTGCGCGCGTTGGCCCACGGCGGACGCGTGCTGGTCAACGATGCGTGTGAACCGTGCGGCGTCGGTATTGATACCGCGGACGATCTGGCTCGCTTGCGTGCAGTATGGGTGGAAGCGCACGCATGACCCGACGTTGGCGCCTTTTATTTGTGTGCACTGGTAACCTGTGTCGCTCGCCGCTGGCCCAAGGGTTGATGCAGCAACAGGTAGATGCCGCCGGGCTTACGGCACAGTTTTCGCTCGATTCCGCTGGCACTCAGGCGCGCGCCGGACATCCACCTGAACCACTCGCCATTGAAGTCGCCGCCGACCATGGTGCCGATATCAGTTCACAGCGATCGCGCGCGTTACGACCGGAAGACTATTTTGAATTTGACCGGATTATCGCCATGGATTTAGGGCATCTCGACGAACTTAAATTCATGCAACCGACGACAGGACACGCCGAAGTCACCCTGTTGCTCGCGGGGTTGGCGGCGAGCGGCAATGCCGAAGTGCCTGATCCTTATGGCCGCGAGCGTGAAGATTTTGAATTTGCCGCGCGCTTGATTGCCATCGGCATCCGGCGCTTGATTGAGGAATTACGCGCTACGTGAGGCGAGCGGTGATGGGCGAATGGCTAGGAATTATTAGACGGTTTCTAACGTTCGCGGAAGGTGATGCGGCCCTTACTGAGATCGTAGGGCGTCAGTTCGACAAGGACATTGTCGCCAGTCAGGATCCGGATGTAGTTCTTGCGCATTTTACCGGAGATATGAGCGATTACGATGTGGCCATTTTCGAGTTGTACCCGGAACATGGTGTTCGGCAGGGTCTCCACGACTTTGCCCTGCATTTCTATATGATCTTCTTTCGGCATGCCTGTGTTATCGCTTCCTAATGGGTTCACGCGCTGGTCGCGCGCAGGTGAGGTTGAGGCGGGCGATTGTGCCTGATGGGGCTACTAGCGTAAAGCGTACGCGCTATCCAGCCGGCGAGCGTTGCCACTGGCCAAGCCGAAAATACTCAAGCGGTTGATATTCGATCTTGTAGGACATCTTTTGGCATTGGCTGATCCAATACCCAAGATATAGCCACTTCACCTGCAAGGCACGAGCGATTTCGACTTGTTTCAAGACGGCGAGTCGGCCGAGGCTGCGCTGGCTCTCGGTGGGATCGTAGAACGTATAGACCGCCGAGAGGCCGTCCTCCAAGTGATCGACCACCGCGACCGCCAGGAGGCGCGAACCCGCCCTGAATTCATAAAACACCGTTTCCGCCCAACTCGCTGTTAGAAACTCCAGGTAGCTATCCGGATCGGGATTTTCCATGCTGCCACCTGCATGCCGGGCGCAAATGTAGCGTTCGTATAACGCGAAGTGTTCGGCGTCGAAGACGGGGGCACGCGGCGTGATGGTGATGTCAAGGTTAGCGCGAAGCGTCCGGCGATGGATGCGACGCGGAGTGAATTCGTGCACTGGAATTCGGACCGCGACGCAGGCGCTGCAGTCCGGGCATTGCGGCCGGTAAACATGATCTCCGCTGCGTCGAAAGCCATGTTGCGATAACGTCGAGTAGGTTGCGGTATTAGGTCGGCGTCGCGGATCAGCGAAGATCGTCACGGCGCTTCGCCCCGGAAGATAACCGCACCGGTGGGGTGGGGTAAGGAAGAAGCCGAGACCCGAGCGCGGTGGTTTGGTCATGGTCGCGCGTGGTCAGTGTCGGGCTGCCATGCCGTTGCCGCGACCGGTGCCATACATGCGCTTCGCAACAACGCGCAGAACTCGCCGCGCGATAGCAAGCTCGCGCCCAAGGTGTGTAGATGCGGATTCGGGACCTGACAATCAAGCAGCCGATAACCCCAGGTCTGCAAGCGCCGAGTCAACGCATAGAGCGCAACCTTTGAGCCGTTGGTCAGCAGACTGAACATCGATTCTCCAAAAAACACTTGGCCGATTGCGACGCCATAGATTCCGCCGGCCAATTCGTTATCTACCCAACATTCTAGAGAGTGCGCGAAGCCACGGCGATAGAGCTCGCTATAAGCTGTGAGCATTTCGTCAGTAATCCAGGTTCCGCGGTGCCCGCGGCGTTCTCCGGCACAGGCGCGCATCACGCCTAAAAAGTCACGATCGAGCTGAATTTTCCAGGATCGCCGGCGCAATTCGCGTTCGAGGCTGCGCGACACATGGAACTCTTTGGGATTGAGCACGCAGCGGGGATCGGGTGACCACCACAGCGGCGGTTGCCCATCCGAATACCACGGAAAAACCCCCGCACGATAAGCCGTAACCAAGGTGTCGGGCGTTAAATCGCCACCCACCGCAAGCAAGCCATTAGGTTCACGCAGCGCATATTCGACGGGCGGCAACTCGGATGAGACTTGGCCTGTTTTCAGACAATGAAACACGGCAGTCGGGAAATGCGGAGTCGGATCGGCTGGCTAATTCGCATCGCTGATGCGATAGGCCGAATGCTCACCCAATTGTTCGATGTAGTGTCCCACGTGATTACTTTCGCGGGCGCAAAAATCCTTTACCGCGCGCCGAAAATTTGGATCGCGTATCCAATGCGTCGACCAGGTTTTCTGCGGCGTGAATCCACGCGGAATTTTGTGCTCGCCTTGAGCGCCGGCATCTAGATGCTGAAGTCCATGGCGAATGCAGTAATCGATGGTTTGGTAATAGCAGAGCTCGAAGTGCAAATGTTTGACGAATTTCCGGCAGCCCCAATGTCGACCGTAGAGGGTGTTCGAGTCGCGCAGCGCAAACGCGCCGGCTACATAGCCACTATCATCGCGCGCCAAAAACAGCACCGGGGATCCCGGCAACATCGCGTGTAAGTCATAAAAGAAGCTCTCGGTAAAGCGTGGCGCGCCAAACTTTCGATCGAAGGTGTCGCAGTAAAAACCATAGAAAACGTCCCAATGAGAGGACGTGATCGCGGCGCCTTCCACCACCTCAAGCGTCAGCCCAGCCGTGTCAAGTTCACGGCGTTCGCGTTTAATTTCCTTGCGTCGTTTTGAATTTAGCGTGATAAGAAAATCATCGAAGGTAACATAACCCTGGTTATACCAATGGTATTGGCAGCCCTCGCGAATTACTAAGTCTTCGTGCGTGAACAGTGCGAGTTGTGATTCGCAAGGAAACAAACAATGCCACGAGGACATCGCATGTTCGCGCGCGAGATCAATCGCGTGATCGATGAGGGTGGTGGCGGCCGCCTTGGCAAGTAGCGGATTCGCACTAAGGAGCAGGCGCGGGCCGGCCACTGGGGTGAACGGAATGGCACTGACGATTTTGGGATAGTAGCGCCCGCCGGCGCGTTCGTAGGCTTCGGCCCAGGCCCAGTCGAAAACAAATTCGCCGTACGAATTATCACGAGAGTACAGCGGCAGCGCGCCGACCAATGTGTCCCCTTCATAAGCCAGTAGGTGATTGGGATACCAACCATGGCCTTCCAAACAGCGATGAGTTTCTAAGCCGGCCAGGAAAGCATGGCGGACGAAAGGTTGTTCGGTATCGGATAGCGCGTCCCAACTAGCAGCTGAAACGGTATGCAGAGCTTGGCAGGTTGTTACACGCATAGTCAGGACGGACTTAGCCGTAGGCGCGTGAGCTTCGCGTTTGAGCGAAGTAGCTGGCGTCAGGGGCTTGGCAGCGACGACGAAACTTAGGAGCGATGAGGATCCGGTCCGTTAGTGAAAATGGGGAACGGGGTAACTTTTTCGCCGCGCCCGGTCGCGTCCGTGATTTTGCTTTGGCCGGATTTCTCGACCACATCAATGCGAATGACCGCGTGCATCGGAATGTAGGTGTGGCTGACGCCGGCGAACTCGGCTTTCAAGTTTTCTTCGGACGGATCAACGACGATTGAACTCTTTTCACCGAAGAGGATCTGTTCGATTTCCACAAAGCCGAGGAGGCCACTCTGATTTACGTTGCGCGCATAGATCTCATAGACCTTGCCTTGGTTATGGAAGGTGATTCGGTAGGTGCTCTTTTTTTTCATTCGCCGCGCGCTCGATCGATCGTTCAAATCATCCTAACACAGCGATCCTAAACCGCAGGGCGATGGCGATTGAACGGCCGCGCGCTCCGCCATGAGCTGGTCGAACGCCTAAGACTGCCGCAACGCTGTGACGATGAGTGATTTCGTGCAGCGTCAGTTCGAGTCTGCGCGAATCTGAACCGCGGCGTCGCACCCCATTGGGGTGACAGTCGGAGGGTTGTATCAGAAGGGAGCTACTCGAATTGCGTCCCACCAAACCGAGTCGGCATCCTT